>SPDF01000153.1 GCA_004525055.1 Gemmatimonadales bacterium
CACGATGCCGTTCTTTGACCCGGGGATGGCCCCGCGGACGAAGAGCAGATTCTGCTCGGCATCCACCCGCACGACCGTCAGGCCGAGCTCGGTGTGTCGTGCCGCGCCATGATGGCCCGGCATCTTCTTGCCCTTGATGACCCGGGACGGATTGGTGCCCGGCCCGATGGAGCCTGGCCTCCGGTGCCGCGTGTTGCCGTGGCTGCCGGGGCCACCGGCGAAGCCGTGGCGCTTGACCACGCCCTGGAAGCCCTTGCCCTTGCTGGTGCCGGTCACCTTGACCCGCTCGCCCGCCGCGAACATCTCGACCGTCACAGTCGAGCCCGCCGCCGGCGCCTCGTCACCCACCACGTCGAATTCCCGGATAATCCGGGGTGCCGCCTCGAGGCCCGCCGCCTTCGCGTGCCCGAGTTCTGCCTTGCTCGCCCGCTTCGCCTTCTGGGCGCCGAAGCCGAGCTGCACCGTGCCGGTCTTGACCTGCACGACGCGGCAGGGACCCGCCTCGATCACGGTCACCGGTGTCGCGGTGCCATCCTCGGCGAAGAGCCTCGTCATGCCAAGCTTCCGGCCAATGAGTCCATTGGTCATGGCTACTGGACCTTGATCTCGACGTCCACGCCGGCCGGCAGGTCGAGCTTCGTCAGCGCGTCCACCGTCTGCGGGCGAGAGTCGTTGATGTCGAGCAGGCGCTTGTGGGTCCGGAGCTCGAACTGCTCCCGACTCTTCTTGTCCACGTGCGGGCTGCGCAGCACCGTCCACCGCTCGATCTTCATCGGGAGCGGGATCGGACCGGACACCTGGGCCCCGGTCTTTTCCGCCGTCCGGACGATGTCCGCCGCGGCCTGGTCCAGCACCACGTGGTCGAACGCCTTGAGGCGGATGCGAATCTTCTGAGCCATGTCTCTCTCGTTTCTGGTAGAGGCCGCGGGCAACGCCCGCGGCATGCCGTGCAACTGCTTACTTCAAGATCTTGGTCACAACACCCGCACCCACGGTCCGCCCACCCTCGCGGATCGCGAAGCGGAGGCCTTCGTCCATGGCGATCGGGGTGATCAATTCCACCTTGACGCCGATGTTGTCGCCCGGCATGACCATCTCCACACCGGCCGGCAGCTCGACCGACCCGGTCACGTCCGTGGTCCGGAAGTAGAACTGGGGACGGTAGCCCTTGAAGAACGGGGTGTGCCGGCCGCCCTCTTCCTTGCGGAGCACGTACACTTCGGCTTCGAAGTGCGTGTGCGGGGTCACGGAACCCGGCTTGGCCAGGACCATGCCGCGCTCGATGTCGCTCTTTTCCACGCCGCGGAGCAGGAGGCCGACATTGTCGCCCGCCTGGCCGTCGTCGAGGAGCTTGCGGAACATCTCGACGCCCGTGACGACCGTCTTCTTCTCGGAGCCGAAGCCGATCACGGCGACTTCTTCGCCGACCTTGATCTTGCCGCGCTCAATACGGCCCGTGGCGACCGTGCCGCGGCCGGTGATCGAGAACACGTCCTCGACCGGCATCAGGAACGGCTTCTCCACGTCGCGCACCGGCTCGGGGATGAAGGTGTCGAGCGCGGTGAAGAGCTCGTCCATCTTCGCGAGGTAGCCCGCGTCGCCCTCGATGGCCTTGATGGCCGAGCCGCGGATGACCGGCGCGTCGTCGCCCGGGTACTGATAGGCGCTGAGGAGCTCACGGACCTCGAGTTCGACGAGGTCCAGGAGCTCTTCGTCGTCCACGAGGTCGCACTTGTTCAGGAACACGACGATCGAGGGCACGTTCACCTGGCGGGCCAGGAGGATGTGCTCACGGGTCTGGGGCATCGGGCCGTCGGTGGCCGACACCACCAGGATGGCGCCGTCCATCTGCGCCGCGCCGGTGATCATGTTCTTCACGTAGTCGGCGTGCCCGGGGCAGTCGACGTGCGCGTAGTGACGATTCTCGGTCTCGTACTCGACGTGCGAGGTCGCGATCGTCAGGATCTTGGTGGAGTCACGCCGTCCCTGTGACTCGGAGGCCTTGGCCACCTCGTCATACGGGATGTACTTGGTGCCCCAGCCCCGGTCGGCCGACACCTTGGTCAGCGCCGCCGTCAGGGTGGTCTTCCCGTGGTCGACGTGGCCGATGGTGCCCACGTTCACATGCGGCTTCTTCCGCTCAAATTTTGCCTTCGCCATGGCTCGCTATCCTGTCGAGATGTGGGGAGTCCGCTGAGTGCCTCTCGGCCTCAGCCTTTCTGTTGCTTCGTGATAATGCCTTCGGCAATGCTCTTCGGTACTTCTGCGTAATGGTCAAACTGCATCGAGTACACGGCCCGCCCCTGCGTCATGCTCCGGAGCGTCGTGGAGTACCCAAACATTTCCGACAACGGGACGTCGGCCGCCACCACCTGCGCGTCGCCACGCTGCGTCATCCCACCGATCTTGCCGCGGCGGCTCGAGAGGTCGCCGATCACGTCGCCCAGGAAGTCGGACGGGCTCACCACCTCGACCTCCATGACCGGCTCCAGCAGAACGGGGCGCGCCAACCGCGCCGCCTCCTTGACGGCCATCGAGCCGGCAATCTTGAACGCCATTTCACTCGAGTCCACGTCGTGGTAGCTGCCGTACACCAGCGTCACCTTGACGTCCACCATCGGATAGCCCGCCAGCACGCCGCCCTCGAGCGCCTCGCGAATGCCCGCCTCCACCGGCTTGATGAACTCCCGGGGGATGACGCCGCCGACGATCTTGTCCTCGAACACAAAGCCCTGCCCAACATCGGCCGGCTCCGCGTGAATGACGACGTGGCCGTACTGGCCCTTACCGCCCGACTGCCGGATGAACTTACCCTCGATGTTCTCGACCCGCTTCCGGATCGTCTCGCGGAAGGCCACCTGCGGCTTGCCGACGTTGGCCTCGACCTTGAACTCGCGCTTCATGCGGTCCACCAGGATTTCCAGGTGGAGCTCGCCCATGCCCGCGATGATCGTCTGGCTGGTCTCGGGGTCGGTCCGAACCCGGAACGTCGGATCCTCTTCCTGCAGCTTCTGCAGCGCGATGGTCAGCTTGTCCTGGTCCGCCTTCGTCTTCGGCTCGATGGCCACGTCGATGACCGGATTCGGGAACTTCATCGCTTCGAGGATGATCGGCTTCTCTTCATCCGACAGGGTGTCCCCCGTCCGGGTGTCTTTCAGGCCGATGGCGGCGCCGATGTCGCCCGCCCACACTTCCTCGATCTCTTCCCGCTTGTTCGCGTGCATCTGGAGCAAACGCCCCACCCGCTCGCGCTTGTCCTTGGTGCTGTTATACACGTAGCTGCCCGACTTGAGCGAGCCCGAGTAGACCCGGAAAAAGGTCAGCCGGCCCACGTACGGGTCGGTGGCCACCTTGAACGCCAACGCCGAGAACGGCTCGTCGTCCCGCGCCTCGCGGTGCGCCGGTGTGTCGTCGTGCAGCGGGAGGTGTCCCTGCACCGGCTTCACATCCATCGGGCTCGGCAGATAGTCGATGACCGCATCGAGAAGCGCCTGCACACCCTTGTTCTTGAACGAAGCGCCGCAGAGCACTGGCACGATGGAGCCGGCGCAGGTCGCCTTGCGAATGGCGGTCTGGATCTCCTCGAGCGACAGCTCCTCGCCGGCAAGGTACTTCTCCATCAAGACGTCGTCGGACTCTACCGCCGCCTCGATCACGTCGTGCCGGGCCTTCTCAACCGCCTCCTTGAAGGCGTCGGCCACCGGCATCTCGGTGAAACTCTTGCCGAGGGTCTCATCGTCGAAGATGTACTCGACCCGGCGCAGCACATCGATGTGGCCGGTGAAGGTCTCGCCGGAACCGACGGGCAGCTGGAGCGGGAACGCCCGCTTGGTCAGGCGGCTCCGGATCATCGTCAGGCAGCGGTCGAAGTCGGCGCCGACCCGGTCCATCTTGTTCGCGAAGATGATCCGCGGAACGCCGTACCGGTCGGCCTGGCGCCATACCGTCTCGGTCTGGGGCTCCACGCCCGCCACCGAGTCCAGCAGGGTTACCGCGCCGTCGAGCACCCGCAGCGACCGCTCCACTTCGACCGTGAAGTCCACGTGCCCTGGCGTGTCAATGATGTTGATGCGGTACACCCTGTCGTTCCGGGGCCAGAAACAGGTCGTCGCGGCGGAGGTGATGGTGATGCCCCGCTCCTGCTCTTGCTCCATCCAGTCCATCGTGGCCGCGCCCTCATGCACTTCACCGATCTTGTAGTTCTTGCCGGTGTAGTAGAGGATACGCTCGGTCGTAGTCGTCTTCCCGGCATCAATGTGGGCCATGATGCCGATGTTCCGGTACAGTTCGAGCGATGTGGCACGCGACATACTATCCCTGTCTCTAGTCTCTATTCAGCGAAAAAGCGGGGCGACCGACCGGGCAGATGCCCGTGGTATCGCTCCGCGCACGTCCGGGCGTTCACCCGAGACGAGGAATCTCTAGGACTCCCTCGCAGTTTCGTCGGAAGACCAGAGGTGGCTGGCGGTCTGGCCGCCGTCACGTGGTCCGATTATTGGCGACCCTCCGCCCAAACACGGGCGAGCCCAGGCTCGCCCCTACTCTATGCGCCTACCAGCGGTAGTGCGCGAACGCCCGGTTGGCCTCGGCCATGCGGTGCGTGTCTTCCTTCTTCTTGATGGTGTTGCCCTCGCCCTTGGCGGCCAGAATCAGCTCTGCGGCCAGCCGCTCCGCCATCGTCTTCTCGGAGCGGTCGCGGGCATACCCGATGATCCACCGCATGGCCAGCGCGCCGCGACGGTCCGGACGGACCTCCACCGGCACCTGGAGCGAGGCGCCACCGACCCGGCGGCTCTTCACTTCAAGGGCGGGCTTGGCGTTGTTGACCGCCTGCTTGAAGACCGTGACACCCGGCTGCCCGGTGCGCTCTTCGATCAGATCCATGGCGGTGTAGAAAATGCCTTCCGCCGTGCTCTTCTTGCCCTGAATCATCAGGTTGTTCACGAACTTGCTGACCGTCTGGCTGTCGTAGCGCGGATCCGGCGGCACCGGCCGCTTGACCGCAGAATTCCGGCGGCTCACTTGGCCGCTCCGGCCTTCGGACGCTTGGCGCCGTACTTGGAACGCGACTTCCGGCGATCGTTGACGCCGGCGGTGTCCAGGCTGCCGCGAACGATGTGGTACCGCACGCCCGGCAAGTCCTTCACGCGGCCGCCGCGGATCA
>SPDF01000197.1 GCA_004525055.1 Gemmatimonadales bacterium
GGGATGGGGGGCGCCAATGCCGGGGAGCTGGTGGTTGGTGGACGCGGGGCGGCCTTCATTTGCCTCGAGCATTTCACCGGACGCGCCAATCCGGAAACCTACGGCCTGGGCTTGACCCCCGACCTGATTCCCCTCTGGGTGGGCCACGAAATGGCGCATACAGTGCGCTATACGTCGCCCTCGAGCCGGAGCGATCTCCGCCGCCTGGTCTCGGATTCGGGCGGGTACTACGACTACTGGGAAACGGGGCGACGGGCCACGCTGCGCGAGTTGCTCGTCAACGAAGGCCTGGCGGTGCGCGCCGCAGAGGCGGTCGCCCCCGGCTTCCGCCTGAGTGACTATTTCGGATACACTCGCCGCCAGTACAGCCGTCTCCGCGAGCTCGAGGCCTTCCTCACCCGCGCCGCCGAGCCCGACCTCGATCGCTGCGCACTGGGCCTTCGGCTCCGCTATCGCTCCGGCGGCATGAGCCCCGCGGCCCGGCTGGTCCAGGGCAAGGTCGTTCCCGAACGCAGCGGCTACTACCTCGGCCACCGGATGACCGAGGCGCTCGTCCGGCAGCACGGCATCGCCGCGGCGCTCCGCGCGCCAGCAGAGGACGTGCAGGCAGCGGATGAAGCGGCAAGAGGAGTGGCATGAAGGTGGGGTCGGGTGGCAGCGGGGCAGCGGGGCAGGATGAACAACCGAAGCCGGTCGTTATCACGATCAAGCCGTCGGGAAGCATCTCCATCGAGGGTGACGTCGTCCTGCAGGACCGCGACGGCAACCCGATTCCGCGGCCGACCGAGAAGCACCCGGGCATTCTCAAGCTCTGCGGGTGCGGCCACTCCAAGACCCCTCCCTTTTGCGACGGCACACACAACGAATCGAAAGCGGGAACTCCACCGGCAAGATGAGCACCTGCCTCGCAGCGCCGCCGCCCCGCCTACTTCCCCACGCAGAAGCTGCGAAACACCCGGTCCAGCACCTCGTCCACATCCACCACCCCGACCAACCCTTCAAGCGCACGGGCGGCATCGCGCAGGTGATGCGCCGCAAGCACCGCATCGCCGCGCCCGGAAAGCTGGGGCATCGCCTCCCGTAGCGCTGTCTGTGCACGCGTGAGGGCGATCCGGTGCCGCTCCCGCGTCAGCCCCGGCTCCAGGTCGGCCAGGGTCGCTTGCTCGCCAAACGCCAGGCGGACGATGGAGGCCTTCAGTTCATCCAGCCCTTCGCCCGTGAACGCTGAAGTGTGAAGACCTGAGGCGGGGACGCGGGGAAGCCGGGAAGGAGAGAGATCAGCCTTCATGATTACTCGAACGATGCCACCCCGTCTGGATTCCAGCTCCGCATAACTTCCCCGCTTCCCTGCTTCTCCGCCTGCTGCCTCGCAAGCGACGACCACCTCCGCCGCCTCCACAAACCGCCGGCTGAATCCGACACCCAGCTGCTCGGCCTCGTCCTCCGATTCGCGCAGCCCGGCGGTGTCGACCAGCCGAATCGGCCAACCGAGAAACTCGGTGGCCGCCTCGATGGCGTCCCGTGTGGTGCCTGAGGTGGCGGTGACGATCGCGCGCTCGGAACCGAGGAGGGCATTGAAGAGCGAGGACTTCCCCACGTTCGGGGGGCCGGCCAGGACAACCAGCGCGCCGGCCCGGAGCCGTTCCCCGGCGGGAGCGGTGGCGAGGAGCCGAGCCACGCGGTCCTGCAGGTCGGTCATCCGCTCGGCGATCCGCGCGGGAGCGACCGGCCCGTCATCCTCCTCGGGGAAATCGATATCGTAGCCGAGCAGCGCTTCGACATCGAGCAGGGCACTGCGGAGATCGGTGAGTCGGCGGGAGAGTCCACCATCCAACTGATGTAATGCCGCGCGCGCCTGGGCCGTGGCGGTGGCATCGATCAGGTCGCCGACCGCTTCCGCCTGTAGCAGGTCCATGCGCCCGTGGAGGACCGCGCGCCTGGTGAATTCACCGGGCAACGCCGCGCGGGCACCCGCCGCGAGGAGGGCGGAGACCAGCCGCACGGGAACGACGAACCCACCGTGGCAGGAGAACTCGACCAGATCCTCTCCGCTGTAACTGGCAGGTCCAGGAAAGACAGTGTAAAGACCCCGATCGATCAGCATCCCGTCACCATCGACGAAATTCGCGAGATGCGCCGTCCTCGGCGGCTCCGGAGTGTATGTCGGGACCACCCTCGCCGCTATTTCGAACGCTCCCCGGCCCGACAGGCGCACCACCGCCAGGGCGGAACGGCCGGGAGGTGTGGCGAGCGCGGTGATCGGATCGGATAGCATGGGAGGAAAAGTAGTAGTGAGGACTAAGGACTGAAGACTGACGAACCCCGAGGCCTGGGCGGCTCCGGAGGCACGTCAGTTCACGCGTTGCATCTGTGCTGGATCTGGCCGGCGAGCGTGCACTGCAGTGCCGGAGGAGCCGGTCGGGCGAGGGGTGAGTGAGGGGCCGCCCGCCCTACTGCTTCTTCTTGGCGGAGCCCTTCTTCTTTGGCGCTTCCTGCTTCTTCTCTCCGCCACCGTTCCGCAGCGCGTTCAGCTTCATCCGCTCCTGGCTGATGAGCCACTGCTGTGGGATGCTGGCGATGTTGCTCACCGCGTAGTACAGGTTGAGCCCCGAGGCGAAGTTCAGGAAGAGCACCGTCATCATCACCGGCATCACGTACATCATCATCTTCATCTGCGGATTCGGCGGGATGCCGCGCTGCCCCATCTTGGTCAGCCCGAACATCGAGAGCCCCATGATGAGGGGGATGATGTACAGCGGGTCCGGCTGCGCCAGGTCGGGAAGCCAGAGGAAGGCCTGCCCCCGCAGCTCGATGGTGTTCTGGAAGACGAAGAAGAGCGCCAGCAACACCGGCATCGGCAGCAGCATCGGCCAGCAGCCGCCCAGCGGATTGACCCCGTGCTCCTTGTAGAGCTTGAACATCTCCTGCTGCAGCTTCGCCGGCTCGTCCTTGTACTTGGTCTGGATCTCCTTCAGCTCTGGCTGGATGGCCTGCATCGCCATCGTCGAGCGCATCGCCTTCTGGTTGAGTGGCCAGAGAACGAGCCGGACCAGAATGCCGAAGAGGACCAGCACCATGCCGTAGGCCAGATGCAGGTTCTCGTGCATCCAAACCAGCATCCAGCGGACCCCGACCGCCACCGGGCGGATGACAGTCCGGAACCCCGGCCAGCCATAGGGGTTCACGTCGTCGAAGTCATGCCCGACCTTGGCCAGGCGGCTGTACTCCATTGGTCCGGCGTAGAGTCCGTACTGGAATCCCCCGACCGAGGTCACCGGCAGGCTGGCCCAGATTGATGCGTTGTAGGCCTTCTTCTGGCCCGGCATGGGCAGCGGCCGCACCGTCATCCCACCGATCGGCACCGCACCTGGCTCGAAGGCGAGGAGAGCGGTCACGAAATACTTCGATTTGACTCCGACCCAGTCAAACGGCCCGCTCAGCGTCGCCACTTCGGCGGTGTCGAGTGACTGGAACGCCTTGAACTTGGAGCTCTGCGCCATGGTCACGAACCCCATCGACCGTTCGTTCTCGCTCAGGTTCGCTTCCGTGTTCGGCAGCCCCGGCCCCATGCCGACCAGCAGCAGGCCGCCGTTCGGGCCGATGCCACTGATCGATCCCACCACGCTGACCACGTAATCATCGGGACGGAAGGTGTAGGCAATGCCGACCGTGACGTCACCCCGGCTCGAGGTAAGCTCGACCGTCTTGGCGACGTCGGTGGACGTGCTGGTCGCCGACGTCACAAAGTCCCAGTCGTCGAGTCGCAGCGTGTCCGCCCCCACCACCAATCGCAGCCCCAGCAGCTCCGAGCCCGGCGCGGCGAGATTGGCGCGCTTGCCCTTTTCTCCGGGGGCCTGGTCGGCGTAGCGCTCGAGCAACGCCGCCACGATCCGGGCGCCGCGCGTCGAGACTCCGTATGTGGCCAGCGGAGTGCGGACCAGGATGGTGTCTTCGGGGGCCGCGTCAGTGAAACCGCTCCCGACCGCCGGCGCCGGCGCCGTCGCCGGTGCCAGCGGGGCCGGAGCGGAATCGTATGCGGGGGTAACCGTGGTCACCGAGTCGGCAGGCGCCGACACGGTGACCGGAGGCTTCTTCTTGAGGAGGGCGGGGGCCATGACAACGAGGGTCATGAGCGCCATCGCCCAGATAAAACGACGATCCATGGTCAGGTCACCGGATCAGGGTACCGGGTCGTACCCGCCGGGATTGAACGGGTGACAGCGA
>SPDF01000341.1 GCA_004525055.1 Gemmatimonadales bacterium
ACCGGTCCGGCCATCTGGATGCTGTACGCCGGCATCCTGCTGCACGGCATCTGCTATGACTTCTTCTTCGTGACCGGCCAGATCTACACCGACGAGCAGGCCGGGCCCAAGATCCGTGCGGCGGCCCAGGGGTTCCTGGCCTTCATCACTCAGGGCCTCGGCTATCTGATCGGCGCGTGGGCATCGGGACGCGTGGTCCAGCATTTCGTGCTCGCTGACGGCGGGCACGACTGGCGAAATATTTGGCAGGTGCCGGCCATCGGCGCCGTCGTGATCCTCCTCGTCTTCGCATTTCTCTTCCGGCCCGCCGCAGCGCGTGCCTCCACCCCGGCCTGACGGGCACCCACATGACCAAGACCCATCCAACCCGGCGCGACTTCGTAGGCAGCGTGGCGGCAGCGAGCACCGCCTTCACCATCGTGCCGCGCCACGTGCTCGGCGGCCCCGGCTACACCGCGCCGAGCGACCTGCTCAACATGGCCTGCATCGGCGTGGGCGGCATGGGCGAGAGCGACGTGAAGGGAGTGGCGAGCCAGAACATTTACGCTCTCTGCGACGTGGATCTGAAGCAGTCGGAGGACACCTTCCGGAAGTATCCGGATGCGAAGAAGTACCGCGATTATCGGGAGATGCTTGACCAGGAAGGGAAGAACATCGATGCGGTCACCATCACGATTCCGGACCACGGGCACGCAGCAGCGGCCATGATGGCGCTTCGGATGAACAAGAACGTCTACTGCCAGAAGCCGCTGGCACGCACCCTCACGGAGGTGCGCACCCTCAAGGCGCAGGCGGCCAAGACCAAGGTGGCCACGCAGATGGGGAACCAGGGGCACACCGGCGATGGCGTGCGCATCCTGCGTGAGTGGATCGAGGCAGGAGTGATTGGCACGGTGCGCGAGGTACAGTACTGGACCAACCGCCCGATCTGGCCGCAGGGGATGAATCGGCCCACCGAATTGCATGCGCCGCCACTCACCATGGATTGGAACCTCTGGCTGGGGCCGGCGCTGGAGCGGCCCTACAATCCGGCCTATGCCCCGTTCCGCTGGCGCGGCTGGTGGGATTTCGGCACCGGCGCCCTGGGCGACATGGCCTGCCATGGCATGGACGCCGCCTACTGGATTCTGGACCTTGGCTACCCGGAACGGATCATTCCTGAATCCACCCAGCGCTACCTCGAGACGGCGCCGAAGTCGAGTCGGGTGGAATACCAGTTCCCGGCCAAGGGGAACCGTCCGGCGGTAAAGGTGGTCTGGCGCGACGGCGACCTCCGTCCGCCGCAGCCGGTGGGGCTTCCGATCACGATGGAGTGGCCACCAACCGACATCGGCGGGCAGCTCTGGATCGGCGACGACGGCGCCTTGATCGCCGGGATGTATGGCGAGGACCCCGTCCTGCTCGATCCGAAGCGCGACGCCGAGGTCCGGGCCAATCCGCCGGTCGAGGTGTACCCGCGGTCGAAGGGTGTGTACGACGAGTGGATTGACGCCTGCAAGGGTGGGCCGGCGGCGCTCTCAAGCTTCGACGGCTATGCGGGTGGGTTGACGGAGATGGTGTTGCTGGGGTGCCTGGCCATCCGGGCGGGGCAGACGCTGCAGATCGATCCGGCGACGGGAAATGTGACGAACATGAAGCTGCCGGAGGAGTGGTTAACGCCCCAGTACAGGAAGGGCTGGACGTTGTAAGCCAGGGCTGTCGTCATTCCCGCGCAAGCGGGAATCCAGAAACTGGACCCCCGCCTTCGCGGGGGTGACGTTTGGTGGGTAAACCTGTCCCGCTGCCCCGCCTTACGGCTTCCACGTCCCCTTCGCCACCTTCGGCACGAACCCGTCCAGTCCCCGCGGCGGAAACTTGACCGTCTTCCCTGACTCCGCGCTCATGTAGGCCGCCATCAGGGTCCGCACCACCTCAACGCCATCATCGAACGTGAGCTTCGGCTTCTCCATGCCGAGGAAGACGCGCACGAAGTGCCGATCCTCGGCCTCGTACCCGTAGGCCATCGGCTCATTGGCCACCACCGGCATCTGTCCCTGCTCCGCGTTTTGCTTCTCGACCAGGTCCTCCCCCTCCCGCCCCTTCACTTCCCGGCTGAAGAAGAGCTTGAGCCCGCTGTCGAGCGTATTCCAGGTCATCGAGTACTCCGGCCCGAGCAACTCCGCGGAGAGCCAGAGTCCCGCGCCGACGAAGCTCCAGGAGGTGGTGGCCTCACCAATGACGGTGTGGCCGGAATCGGTCTCGAATTCGATGGTGACGCTGGCAAAGTCTTCTGCGGGGTGTCGCGCATAGTCCACCGAGGGGCCCATCGTCTTCTTGAGGCGGCGGACGTATTCCGGCCGGGACCACTTGAGGCTGGCGATCCGCCCGGTGATGCTCACCGGTCGCACCGATGAACGTGGCGCCCCCGGCTTGGTGAGCAGGTGGCGCACCACTTCCACCGAGTGGCACATCATGTCGTTGAGTACGCCGCCTCCCTGCAGCTTGCCCTGCCAGAACCAGGGCATGTGCGGCCCACTGTGTTCCTCGGCGGCGCGCGCCAGGTAGGGGCGACCGGT
>SPDF01000124.1 GCA_004525055.1 Gemmatimonadales bacterium
ATCGGGACGGGGGTCGGTTCCGCCACCTGGCCGATGGACGCGCTGCCGACGCCAGAAGCCGTCGACTGGGCCGCACTCAAGAACGTTCCCGTCGTGCTCATCACCGGGAGCAACGGGAAGACAACTGTCACCCGGTTGGTGAGCGGGATGATGGCCGCGGCGGGCCACGTGGCCGGCCATACGTCGACCGACGGCGTGCTGGTCGGGGGCGAATTGCTCGAGGCGGGGGACTTCTCGGGACCGGGAGGCGCGCGCCGTCTGCTGCGCGATCCGCGCGTGGAGATGGCCGTCCTGGAGACAGCCCGCGGCGGGCTGCTCCGCCGGGGCCTCGCGATCGACCACGCCGACGTGGCGCTCGTCACCAATATCGCGGAAGATCATCTCGGCGAGTCTGCCGTCTATTCACTCGCCGACCTGGCGGAGGCCAAGCTGGTCGTGGCTCGGGCACTCGGAGGGACACGGCCCCTGGTGCTGAACGCCGACGATCCCGCGCTCGTCGATGCCGGACATGCGCTCGCCACCTGGTTTTCGCTCGATCCCGAACATCCCATCCTCGCCGATGCGCGTCGTCAGGGCGCGCCAACCGCTACGGTGCGCGACGGCCAGGTCATGCTCGGTCACGGGGAGCGCGAGCGCCCGATCACTCCGCTGAGCCGAATCCCGATCACGATCGGCGGAGCGGCACGCTACAACGTTTCCAACGCCCTCGCCGCGGCACTGGTTGGCTCGCTGCTCGGCCTCGACGACGCCGCGATCGCCACCGGGCTTGCCGCACTGACCAACAGCCCGACCGGCAATCTCGGCCGCCTGAATGCGTTTGAGTTCGGTGGCCTCCGTCTCTTCGTCGATTTCGCCCATAACCCGCACGGCCTGACCGCGCTGATGGACATGGCGCAGGCACTCCCCGCCACACGGCGCCTCGTGGTCATTGGACAGGCCGGTGACCGGGACGATCAGGCGATTCGGGCGTTGGCGCGCACCGCCTGGATGGGCGCACCCGATCGGGTCATCGTGAAAGAGATGCCCTCGTACCTGCGTGGGCGTGCGGCGGGAGAGGTGACTGGAATGCTGCTCGACGAACTCCGCTCACTCGGCGCGCAGGAGGAGCAGCTGGATCTTGCCGTCGGTGAGCTGCAGGCCGCCAGGCAGGCGCTCGCCTGGGGGCGCGACGGAGACCTGCTCCTGCTGACCGTGCATGCCGACCGCGATACCGTGCTCCGATTCCTGCAGCGACTGGCCGCCCAGCAGTGGACCGCCGGGAAACCGCTCCCCGAGTGACCGCCGACCTCCGGTCTGGATTCGCAACCGCCGGTGAGCTCGCGGCAGCAATACGTGAGCGTCGGTTGAGCGCGGTCGAGGCCCACGATCTCTACGCCGCCCGCATCGATCGCCTGAATCCCCCGCTGAATGCCATCGTCATCCCCAACCCGCAGGCCCGCGACCGCGCTATCGCCGCCGATGAGGCGCTGGCCCGCGGGGAATCGTGGGGACCACTGCACGGTGTCCCTGTCACCATCAAGGACATCTTTGACGTGCGCGGGCTCCGGAACACTGCCGGCTATGCGCCGGCCCGCGACAATGTTTCCACCAGCAACGCGACCGTTGTGCAGCGCATCCTCGATGCCGGGGCCGTCATCCTGGGCAAGACCAACGTCCCCCTGCTCTGCTATGACTGGCAGTGCGTGAGCCCCATCTTCGGCCGCACCAACAACCCCTGGAATCTCGACCGGACACCCGGTGGAAGCACCGGGGGTGGCGCCGCGGCGCTCGCCGCCGGGCTCACGCCCCTGGAAATCGGCAGCGATGCCGCCGGATCGATCAGGATTCCCGCCCATTTCTGCGGTGTATTCGGACTCAAGCCGACGGAACATCGGGTATCGGGGGCCGGGCACGGTGAACTTCCGGGCGCCCCACCCCGTGGCCTTCGCCATATGGTGAGCTTCGGACCGCTCGCCCGAAATGTGGCCGACCTGCGGCTCGCGTTGACCCTGCTCGAAGGGCCCGACGGCCGCCATTCGGAAGTGCCCCCGATGCCGCCGACCGCACCGACGCGAGAGCCGCCCGCGGCCACCGAGCTCCGCATCGCGTGGGTGGACGCGCTTCCGCACGGGCCAGTTTCGAGCGAGACCGCCACCGCAATGCGCGCCGCCGCGGCATCGCTGGAAATCGCCGGCTGCTCACTGGAGCGGGTGGCGCCCGCCGACTTCGACCTGCACGACGCGCTGGAGTTGTGGGGGGAGATCAACGGGTTCGAAATGGGAGTGATGACGCCGGCGCCGATCCGGCTCCTGCTCCGGCACGGCACCTACTTCGGCCTCGGCCGGACCCGCTGGACTCGCGGGCTCCGCGGGGGGCTCGCCCTGGACCCGCGGCGGTTCGTGCGGGCCCTGGCCGCGCGCGACGAGATGATTGCCGGCCTGGAGCAGTTCCTCGCCCGGTTCGACGCCTGGATGCTCCCCGTCTCCCCGACCGCCGCCTTCCCACACATGCGATCGGGCAAGCCGCTCGTCATCAATGGCGTCAAGGTGGCGTATACCACGGCGGTCGGGGCCTACTCGGCGCCGTTCAACCTTACGGGGAATCCTGCGGTGGTGGTTCCAGCTGGTCAGACCCCCGATGGGATGCCGGTCGGTGTGCAACTGGTGGGGCGGCGGTGGGACGACGACGCCCTGCTCGCGGTGGCGGACCGGGTGTCCCAGATCCTCGGGCCATTTCAAGTCCCGCCAGGATACTGAAGACGCGCCTACTCTCTCAGTTCTGTCATTGCGAGGAGGCCCCGCCAGGGGTCGACGAAGCAATCTCGAGCCAGATTGCTTCGGCCACTGCGTGGCCTCGCAATGACAAAAGAAATGTTGCGAACCCGCTCTAACCGAGCGCCTCGACCTCCATGGTCGCCGCTTCCCACGCGGCAAACGCCCCTTCGAATTCCTTCCTGGCCGCCTCCAGTTCCTTGCCCAGCAGCGCGGCACGCTTTCCACCCTCCGCAGTGGCATAGAGCGCCGGGTCTTCCATCTGCTCCTTCAGTGCCGTGACGGTTTGCTCCGCCGAGGCCACACGCCCCTCGGCTGCGCTCAGTGATTCGCGAGCGGCGCGCAGCACGGCGCGGTCGTCCTTGGATCGATCGTCGTTGCGCCGCGTCTTCTTGCGCTCCTCTACACGGCGGCTCGACTCGTCCTCCGCCGCGGCTACGGCGGCGGCGTGCTCCCGCTCCCTGCTCGCCTCCTCCCACTCCACGAACGTCCCTGGGTAATCGGTGATGCGGGCGTTGTGCAGCACCCACACCCGCGTCACCAGCGCCTCAAGGAGCGCCCGGTCGTGGCTGACCAGGAGCACGTTTCCACCCCAGGCACTCAACGCATCTTCGAGCACCTCGATCGACTCGACATCGAGGTGATTGGTCGGCTCGTCGAAGATGAGCAGGTTGGCGTTGTCGAGGACCATCATCGAGAGCGCCATCCGGGCGCGTTCGCCGCCGGAGAGGGAGCCGGCGCGGCGGAGCACCGTGTCGCCGCTGAAGCCGAAGCCGCCGAGGTGCCCCTGGATCGCGCCGCGGTTCCACATCGGCCGAAGGTCGGCGGTGATGTCATACAGCGTCTTGTCATGCGGCACCTGCGCCATGTCCTGCCGGTACCAGGCGGCCTTGATCGAGTCACCGAGGCGGAGTTCGCCTGCCTCGAGCGGTCGCTCGCCGAGCAGGGCGCGGAGCAGCGTGGTCTTGCCAGCGCCATTCGGGCCCACCAGTCCGACGACCTCTCCGCGGGTAATCCGCGACGAGAAGCCATCGAGGAGGACCCGATCGTCGATCTGCACTCGGACATCTCGTGCGATGAGTACCTGATCGCCACCCCGCTCGCCCGGTGGGAAGTTGACGGTCATGCTGCCTTCTTCACCGGGCGGCGCGCCGAGGCGGGGCAGCCGCTCGAGGCGCCGACGGCGGCCCTTCGCCTGCGCGCTGTTGCCACCCGCGATGTTGCGCCGGATGAAGTCCTCTTCGGCCTCGATGTTCTTGCGCTGCTTGTGGAAGGCGCGCTGCTGCGAGAGCTGGCGTTCGGCCCGTTGCGCGAGGAACCCGGTGTAGCCCGTCTTGTAGGCGGTGATGGTCTTCGCCTCGAAGTGCAGGACCCGGTTCGAGAGCCGGGTCAGGAATGCCCGGTCGTGGCTGATGGCAAGGACCGTCGCATCGAGGCTGAGGAGGTGATCCTCCAGCCAGCGGGTGGTTTCGAGGTCGAGGTGGTTGGTCGGCTCGTCGAGGAGGAGGACGTCCGCGGGCGCCACGAGTTGACGAGCGAGGGCGACGCGGCCCCGCTCCCCGCCGCTGAGGGTGGCGACCGCCTGGGTCCTCGCCGCGTCGGGGTCGAAGCCCAACCCATGGAGCACGGCATCAACGCGGGGGGCAAGGGTGTACCCGCCGTCGCGCTCGAAGCGCTCGAGGTCACGGGCATAGCGATCGAGCGCAGCCTCTGAAGGGTTGGCGCCGAGTGCGGCTGCCTGCTCCGCCAGGGAGCCCTCCAGCGACAGGAGCTCGGCGAACGGGCCGGCAGCGGCCTCCCAGACCCGGGTGGCGTCCCCGAAGTCGCGGTGTTGGTCCATGACTGAAATGCGGAGCCCCGACTCCCGCGCGACCGTACCACGGCTCGGCTGGGCCGAGCCGGCGAGCAGCCGGAAGAGGGTGGTCTTCCCCGTCCCGTTCCGGCCGACCACGCCCCAGCGCTCACCCCGTTCAATCGTGAAGGTAGCGTCCGTGAAGAGTCGGGTGACCCCGAACTCGACTGCCAGACCAGAGACCGAGAACTGACTCACACCGTCACCCATTCTTTCCAGGTTGCTTCTGCCGCGCCGACGGTCACCCGCTGCTGGTACCGCACGAGGGGGGTCCGGAGCAGCATCGGTTCTTCGGCGAGTCGGTCGAGCCAGCGGTCGTCGGAGAGGGCGGCGCTGCGGAGGCCAAGCTCAGCGAAACGCTTGCCGTCACGATCCACCAGGGCTGCCACCCCAAACTTCTGGGCGAACCGGCGCAATTCACCGGGCGAGGCGGCCTTCACCTGCAGGTCCACGACGTGGACCTTCACGCGCCTCTCCGCGAAGAAGCGAAGCGCCTTGCGTGTGTCCTGACATTTCTTCGTCCCGAAGATCTGCACTTCAATCGCCACGGCCCGCCTCAATGCTCCGCACTCGTCGCCTGGCCGGTCCGGGGGATTCCGGGCGGCAGAACGGCGGGAAAGGTACAGGAATGCCCCGCTCCACACAGGCCCGGGATTTCCCGCCGTGCGGGGTATATTGGAGGCCATGGAATTCCTGCTCCCGGTACTGTTGGTGGTACTCGGCCTCGGCCTCCTCGCCGGCGGCGGCGAGGCGCTGGTGCGCGGCGCGACGACCATTGCCCGGATCGCCGGGCTGACCCCGGCCGTGATTGGGCTGACGGTCGTGGCCGCGGGCACCTCCCTGCCGGAACTCGTGGTCAGCATCCTGGCCGCCCTGCACGGGACGCCCGACATCGCCGTCGGCAACGTGGTGGGCTCCAACATCTTCAACATCGGCTTGGTGCTGGGCGCAGCGGCATTGGTCGCCCCCCTGGTGGTCCACGGCGCCGCCGTTCGCCTCGAATGGCCAATCATGTTCCTGGCCAGCTGGATCGGCTTCCTGCTCATGCGCGACTTCGGCCTCGACCGGATGGAGGGCGGGTTCTTCGTCGCCTCCCTGATCGTGTTCATGGCCTACTCGGTCTATATCGCGCGGTATGAGGT
Source organism: Gemmatimonadales bacterium (assembly GCA_004525055.1). Classification (GTDB taxonomy): domain Bacteria; phylum Gemmatimonadota; class Gemmatimonadetes; order Gemmatimonadales; family GWC2-71-9; genus SPDF01. The sequence continues at coordinate 5,745 of SPDF01000124.1, forward strand.
GAGCCCGGC
>SPDF01000074.1 GCA_004525055.1 Gemmatimonadales bacterium
CCCGATACACGAAACGCTCCCGTGGCCTTCCCTCGAGATCCCGCTGGACGGCGCCGGCGGCGAAGCGACCCTGCTGGATCGCGACCGGGCAGAGTCCCGGTAGAAAGTCGCCGTCATCCGCCTGGAAGGCCGCTGCATCTCCCAGCACGAACACCTCGGAATGATCCGGGATGGTGCAGTCGGGCCGCACGAGCACCCTGCCGCTCCGGTCGAGGGGAGCTCCGAGTGACTGCAGGAGGGGACTCGCCCGGTTGCCGGCGGCCCAGACCACGGTGTGGGAGGGGATTACCAACTTGCCGGCGGAGACGTGATCCGGCTGCACGTCGGTAACAAACGTCTCGGTGCGGACCTCGACGCCGAGGCGCTGGAGCGCCACGCGTGCATCGGAGGCGAGACTGGCCGGGTAGCTCGGCAGCAGCTGGCGTCCCCCTTCCAGCAGCATGACCGTGGCCGCGCGAGGGTCGATCCGCCGGAAGTCGCGACGGAGGGCGAACTGCCTGATTTCGGCGAGAGCGCCGGCCACCTCCACGCCAGTCGGCCCGCCCCCGACCACGACGAACGTCAGCAGCGCGCGCCGCTTCTCGGCGTTCGGCTCCCGTTCCGCCGCCTCGAAGGCGAGGAGTACCCGACGTCGGACCTCCTCGGCGTCGTCCGCCGTCTTGAGCCCGGGGGCAAAGCGTTCCCATGCGTCATGTCCGAAGTACGAGTGCCGCACTCCGGGTGCGAGCAGCAGGTAGTCGTACGCCAGGGTGCTGCCGTCGGCCAGCTGGAGGCGGCGGGTCGACACGTCGACGGCCGAGACCTCCGCCATGAGCACCTCGGTGTTCTGCTGGCGTCGCAGAATGGACCGGATGGGGGAGGCGATGTCGCTGGTGTCCAGGGCGGCGGTCGCCACCTGGTAGAGCATCGGCTGGAAGAGGTGATAGTTGGTTCGGTCAATGACGGTGACATCGACCGGCTCGCGCCGCAACGCCTTGGCGGCGTACAGGCCGGCGAATCCGCCGCCGACGATGACCACCCGAGGGCGTGCCGGCGCGGCCGGGTCATGAGCGACCGAGATCAGAGCCCCATCGTCTCCCGGCGCCAGCGGACAAACCGGAGCATATCCTCCAGCGGAGGCACGGCGTCTTCGGAGCCATAGGCGGTATACATCCGCCAGCGGAGATAGGTGCGGTCGGGCAGCGGAAGAAAGGGAGGGTTGGCCCACCAGCGGCGCCGGCGGAAGGCCCAGCCGGTGCGGAACAGGTCGATCGCCAATCGGGGATTCGTCACCGCCCGCAGCGTGGCGCCACCGAGCAGCGCCGTCCAGGACCCGCGGAAATTCGCGGCGTCTGGGTGCTCGGGGTGGCCGTGCGAGGTGGGCATGGCGGGAATATATACCTGAGGACTGGGGACAGAGGACTGGGGACTGAGCGGCGGGGGTGGCAGGTATCCGATATGGCGGTAGTATTCCCCCTGTCATCGTGTCCGCCACGAATCGCGCCGTCCGGAGAGTTCATGCTCCTGAGTACCGTCCTGCTTGGTGCCACCCTGATCATGACCCCGCCGGCCATGCTGGGTCCGAAGAACGATGTGCTCTACATGAAGAATGGCGACAAGCTGACCTGTGGAATCAAGTCAATGGACGCCGGAGCGATCTATGTAGTCCTAGATTACGTGGATGGTACCATTTCGGTCGAGTGGTCCCGCCTGGCGCGGCTGGAGAGTCCGAATCTCTTCCTCGTGCAGCTCGACGACGGGGCCGTGTACACGGGGAACATTTCCATCCATCCGGTGGAAGGTAGCGATTCAGTGCTGGTGGAGATTACCGAGCCCGGCGGGCACCGTGTCACCTTTGACAAATCGCGGATCGCCGCGTTCAGCAGTACCTCGGCCTCGTTCTGGGGCCGTCTCAACGGCAACATCTCGTCGGGCATCAGCTACGCGAAGGGCAACCAGACCACGACCTACAATATCAGTTCCAACGTCAACTATCCGCGCCCCAGGTGGAGCGCCGGGCTCGGCTTCAACTCGAACTTCTCGAATAGTTCGGGTGCCACCGCCTCGACCCGCAACCAGTTCAACCTCACTGCCGGCCACCTCATGCGCTGGAACAACTGGTTCTACACCGGGTTCGCGAGCGGCCTGCAGAGTACTGAGCAGCAGATCACGCTGCAGACCAACCTGGGCGGCGGCATCGGCAAGTACGTGAAGAAGACCAGCAACGTGCGGATGTCTGTTGTCGGAGGCCTCGTGTGGCAGGAAACGAATTACGGGGCCGGCGTCTCCACAGCGAGCACCGAGGACATGCTCGGCGTGATGCTGCTGGGCACCGTCAACTACGTGAAATTCAAGAAGACCACGCTGACCCTCACCGTCAACGCGATCCCCTCTCTCAGCGACCCCGGCCGGTTCTACTTCAACACCAATGCCAGCTACTTCCTCAAGCTGTTCGGCCAGATCAACTGGAACCTGTCCTTCTACGGGAACTGGGACACGCAACCCCCCTCGGGCACCTCCGGCAACGACTATGGTATCAACTCAGGGCTCAGCTTCACATTTGGCAACCAGTAGCGGAGTGCCACACGCCATCGCGGCGCGGTACCGCGCCGAATTCCCCATTTTCGAACGCTGCGTCTACCTGAACAGCTGTTCCCTCGGCGCGCTCTCGCGGCGCTCGCGCGCACGGATGAACGAATACCTCGATCTCTGGGACTCCCGGGGCGCCTCGGCGTGGTACGAGACCTGGTGGGCGGCGCTCGAGGAACTCCGGTCCCGATATGGGAAACTGATCCATGCGCCTGCCGGATCCATCGCGCTCCATCCCAATGTGTCCAGCGCCCTCGGGGTCGTCGCCTCCGCCATCGACTACGCGCACCGCCCCAAGGTGGTCGTCACGAGTCTCGACTTCCCGACCATCGGCTATCAGTGGATGGCCAAGGCGAGAGACGGCGTCGAGGTGGTGGTGCTGGAAAGTCCCGACGGCGTCTCGGTTCCGCTGGAGATGTACGAGCGCGCGGTGGACGAGCGCACCGCGCTGGTGGCCACCAGTCATGTCTTCTTCACCAGCGGAGCCATTCAGGACGCATCGGCTCTCGCTGGCATCTCGCACCGTGCCGGAGCGCTCTGCCTGGTGGACGGTTACCAGGCGGCCGGCCAGCTGCCGGTGGACGTTCAGGCCCTCGACGTGGATTTCTATCTGGGTGGAGGCCTGAAGTGGTTGCTCGGCGGCACCGGCGTCGCCTTTCTCTACGCGCGGCCCGACCTGACGCCGGCGCTTTCGCCGACCGTGACCGGCTGGTTTGCGCATCGGGAGCAGTTCCGCTTTGATTCTCGCGCGCTGGAGTGGCACGACGACGCCCGGCGCCTGGAGGCCGGCACGCCGCCGCTCATGCCGGTGTACGCGCAGCTGGGCGGACTGGATATCCTCGAGGAGATCGGCATTCCGGCCGTCCGTGCCGCCACCGCCGCGCTGATCGAGGACTTGATTGCCCTGGCGACCGCTGCCGGCCTCGCGCCGAAGGTGGCGGCGCGCGCCGAGGAGCGGAGCGCCATCGTCATGCTCCCGTCGCCCGATCCCGCCGCGGATGTTCGACGGCTGGCGGACGCAGGATTCATCGTGGATGCGCGGCCGGGTCACGTACGCGTGTCACCGTATTTCTACAACCTGCCCGACGACCACCGGGCCCTGCTGGAGTGTTTGACCAATGGCCGCTGACGCGCCCACCCCGCCCGACCGCCCGCTCGCCCGCAGCCTGACCGAGGACGAGCTCCTCTTCGACCGCTTCGCCACCGACGCGGAACGGCAGCGGGCCGATGCCCTCAAGATCAGCGACTCGTGGCGGGTGTTGCGGATCATGGGGGAGTTCGTCTGGGGATTCGACAACCTGGCGTCGATCAAGGACGGTGTGTCGATCTTCGGCTCGGCCCGGACCAAGCCCGACGAGCGGTACTACCGAGACGCCGTGGCGGTCGCCCAGCTGCTGGCGGCGCACAAGATTCCCGTCATTACGGGCGGCGGTCCCGGCATCATGGAGGCCAGCAATCGCGGCGCCAAGGAGGCGGGGGGCCAGTCCGTGGGCTGCAACATCGAACTGCCGTTCGAGCAGGGGAACAACCCTTACCTCACCAAGAACCTGCTGTTCAAGTTCTTCTTCGTCCGCAAGACAATGTTCGTGAAGTACGCCACCGCCTTCATCGTCTTCCCCGGCGGCTACGGCACGATGGACGAGCTCTTCGAGGCGCTGACCCTCATCCAGACCGGGAAGGTGAAGTCGTTTCCTGTCATCCTCTTCGGCCGGACCTACTGGGAGGGGATGGTCGACTGGCTCTCGCGCACGGTGGCGGGCGCGGGGAACATCGATGCCGGTGACCTGACCCTGTTTCACGTGACCGACGACGCGGAAGAGGCGGTCCGCCTCGTCCTCGACGCTCGCGCCAAGCGCACCTGACCTTTCGTCCGGACCGGAGCATGGCATGACTCGACCCTCGGGCCCCTACCTGCGCGGCCAGCGCATCGATCCCACGGCCATCACCGGCGCGGAGCAGATCGCCGACCTCGTGGACAACGCCTTCCTGGCCTATAACGCCGGCCGGCTCCGCGAAGGGTGCCAACTCTTCACCACCCGGATGCTGCAGCCCGACACGACGGTGGGCATGAGCCTCACGGGTGCCATGACCCCGGCCGGCATCGGGATGAGCTGCCTCATTCCGCTGATGGAGGCGGGGTTCGTGGACTGGATCATTTCCACCGGGGCCAATCTCTACCACGACGCCCACTTTGCGCTCGGGCTGGCGCTGCACCGCGGCCGTCACGACGCCGATGACGTGGAACTTCGCGAGAAGGGTGTAGTGCGCATCTACGATATCTTCTTCGACTACAATGTGCTGCTCTCCACCGACGCGTTCGTGCGCGAGGTGTCGGCGCGTCCGGAGTTCCAGCGCGCGATGAGTTCGGCGGAGTATCACTACCTGCTGGGTGGCTACCTTCGGGAGCGCGAGGCGGCGCTCGGCCTGTCGAAGCGGTCCGTCCTGTCCACCGCGTATGAGCTGGCGGTCCCGATCTACACCAGCTCTCCTGGTGACAGCTCGATCGGGATGAACGTGGCGGAGCAGGCGCTGGCGGGGAGCCAGCTGCGGTTCGACGTGAGCGCCGACGTGAACGAGACGGCCGCCATCGTGCTCGAGGCTAAGCGCACTGGCGGCAAGAGTGGGGTGCTGATTGCCGGCGGTGGCAGCCCCAAGAACTTCATCCTCCAGACCGAACCGCAGATCCAGGAGGTCCTCGGCATCGATGAGCGGGGGCACGACTATTTCCTGCAGATGACGGACGCGCGGCCGGATGTGGGCGGCCTGTCCGGCGCCACGCCCAACGAAGCGGTCAGCTGGGGAAAGATCGATCCAGACCAACTCCCGGGCACCGTGGTGGTGTATGCCGACAACACGATCACCCTCCCCCTGTTGACCGCCTACGCGCTGCAGCGGGTGCCGCCGCGGCCTGTGAAGCGCCTCTACGACCGGCGCGAAGCGATGATGGAACGGCTGGTGACCGAGTATCGCGCCGCGCTGGCGTTCCGCGACCAGCGGGCCGACGACGCCGTGGGAGATCGGGGTGGGCGCTAGCCCGGCTCCCTTCTCCGGGCCCACCCGACGGTACGCCTGGTACGCGCTCGCGCTCCTGGCGGTGCTGAAACTCCTCAGCTACGTCAACCGGAACGTCATCTTTGCGCTCGTCCCCCCGATCGAACTCGACCTCCACCTCACCGATGCGCACATCGGGTGGATCGCCTCCGCGTTCGTCCTGCTCTTTTCCGTCGCCGTCTTTCCGTTCGGGGTCCTGAGCGACCTCCGCTCTCGCCGGGCGGTGGCCGGCGTGGGTGTGGTGATCTGGAGCGCCTTTGCCTTCCTTGCAGGATTTTCACAGGGATTCTGGGGCCTTTTCATGACGCGGGCCGCGGTCGGGATCGGGACCGCCGCATTTACCGCCGCCGCTGCCTCGCTGGTGGCGGATTACTTCCCGGGACGCCGTCGGGCACTGGCGATGGGCATCTTCTCCGCCGGGATCCCAGTCGGGGGCATTCTCGGGATCACCCTCGGGGGGCAACTCGAGGCGATCTACGGGTGGCGCATCTCGATGATGGCCGTGGCCGTCCCGGGCATTCTCCTCGCCGCACTCGTGGTGCGGCTGACCGATCCGAACCGCCCGCCGCCGGTCTACACCGTGCGCCAGTACTGGCGGCAACTGGAACTCGGCGCGACCGGCGCCTTCAAGGCGGCCTGGCCGCTCCTCCTCGGCGCGGGAGTCGGTGCGGTCGCCGCCTGGTTGCTCGACACGCGCTACGGCGCCACCTCGAGTCTCGATATCGCGGCGCTCGCCACCGGAATCGGACTCGGGCTGGCGGGAAACCTCGTCCTGCTGGTCCGGGCGAACCGCCGAAAGGAGGATGTGTTCGATTTCCTCCCGGCCGCAAGCATGACCGATGCGATCGGCGAGACGCGGGTCGCCGTCAACACCGTTTTCCGCACGCCGACGCTGAAATATCTCTTCGTCGGTGGTGCGCTCGTCGCATTCGGCGTGAACGGGCTGGTGGGATGGGCCCCCACGTTTATGTCCCGCACGCTGGGCCTCAGCGTGGCGCAGGGCACCCTGCTGCTCGGTCAGTGGGGGCTGCTCTCGGGGACGGCCGGCACACTTGCGGGTGGGTTCACCGCCGACTGGCTGGGGACGTACACCGGGCGCGCCCGGATGATCGTGTCGACGGTCGGCGTGTGTATCGGGGGACCGCTCGCCGTCTGGCTGCTGGCCGTGCGGGATCTCGGGCTGTTTGTGCCGGTGTTCGCGGCGTCGTTCTTCTTCCTGACGCTCTACAACGGGCCGGTCATCGCCGCGGTGTTCGACGTGGTGCCGGGCCGGATCGGCGCCACGGTGATGGGGGCCTACCTGCTCTTCATCCACGTCGCGGGCGACGCCATTGCGCTGCCGCTCGTGGGCATCCTCTCCGACCGGTTCGGCATCGACCGCGCCATCTTCATCCTGCCCGTCGCCGTCATCCTCGGTGGCATCGCGCTCTACTTTGGCGTCGGGACGGTGGTGCGCGACATGGCCTTCGTGGCCTCCAGGACAACAGCCTCACACCCCGTCGAAG
>SPDF01000392.1 GCA_004525055.1 Gemmatimonadales bacterium
GATACCAGCCAGCGTGACCGGAACCCCGGCGGTCAGATGCAGCCGCTTGTTGTGCAGCGCCAGGCCACACCCGCGTGAACTGGCAGTCCCCATTCTTGACGAGGCCCTACCCGTGACTGGCACGGCACGTGGGCACTCGTGAGAGGTAGCAAAGGACACGCCGTACGGAAGCAAAACGGCCCGGTGCTTGCGGAGTGCGGTGTTCGCCCTGCCCAAGACCATGAGCGAGGCAGCGAACGGCGCTGTACAACGGATTGGCTGCTCACCTGTGAGCAGCGCTGTTCGAGGTGAGTATGCCACAGGAGCCCGGCGCCAGGCGGCACGGAGCCCCTGCCGGGCGGAGCCCGGAACAGGGGCGGACCTGCGGGACGAACGCGCTGCTCATCTGGTGCAGCAGTTTGTTAGGCCCCGGCTAGCTTGCTGGGCCGCGCGACCTACCCGAAGGGCCTGAGGACCTCAGTGGGCAACGGCCGCAGCCGGAGCCGCCAGCCGCGGAGATGCCGCGCGGGGAGCGAGCTGAGTCGGGGGCGCTGCAGGGAACCCACCCGGGCCGAGGAGAGGCCAGCACGCGCGCCCTACCCGTGAGCCACCCATGGGTTCCACCCGTGAGAAGCGTGAGGGAGGCACCCGTGAGCAGCGGCTAGACCCTGGCCGGGAATGCGGGGACTTGGCCAGGAGTGAGCCGACTGTGGGCTCGCGGGCCTAACGCTTCGCATCAGCGGCTGAGGCAAGCGCAGCTTGCCGAAGTCCGACTGCATGCGATTGTTAGCTGGCCTGGCTACTGTTTTGACCTGTTGATGAACTCTTGCACGACGTTCGACATGTCGAACGTCTTGCCACCCTGGACCGGCGGGTACTCGGCGAGCGTCTTGAGGTGTTCGCCCATCAGTTCACCGATCGGTTGAATGAGCCAGGAGACCTTCTGGAGCAGGTGGCCATAGGAATCCTTGTTGTCGTAGGATTCAAAGGGGTCCATGCGGAGGTTGAACACGAGCGGCACGGTGCGCGGGATGAGATTGGCGTAGTAGTCCTCCTTGGTGGAGAAGTGGAACTTCCAAGGTCCCATGCGCATAGCGGTGAGCTTGCTCTCGTAATAGTAGAAGATGTGATTGCGCGCGGACTCTTTCGTCTCGCCCTTCCAATACGGCAAGTTGTTCACGCCATCGATGTATTGCTTTTTCTCCGCCTTCATCTTCGCGGCTACGTCAGTCACGCCCGCGGCGGCGGCGAGGGAGGTGAACATGTCCTGGTGCCCCTGGATGCCATTGAGCACCTGGCCAGATTTAATGACGCCGGGCCAGCGCAGCATGGAGATGACGCGCACGCCGCCCTCGTAGGTGGACATCTTCTCGCCGCGGAAAGGCGTGGTGGCACCGTGAGGCCAGGACGAATGCTCTGGGCCGTTGTCGGTGGAATACCAAATGATGGTGTTTTCATCCAGGCCGTTCTCCTTGAGGAAATCCAGCACGAGTCCCATGTCGTGGTCATGCTGCAACATGCCGGAGCCGTGGAAGTCGGCTTCGGAGGTTTTGTCTTCCGCCGCGTAGCGCCACTTGTCGTTCAGTCGGGTGTAGAGATGCATGCGGCTGGTGTTGAGCCAGACGAAGAAGGGTTTGTCCGCTGCCTTTGCCTTTTTCATGAAGCCCATCGCCCTGAGGTTGACCTCGTCCTCGTCGAACATCTCCATGCGTTTCTGGGTGAGCGGGCCGGTATCCTTGATGGTCTGCTTGCCGACGCGGCCGAAACGCGGGTCCACCGTCGGGTCGTCCTTGTCAGTGGCGAAGGAGTGAATCACGCCGCGCGTGCCAAACTTCTTCTCATAGGCCTCGAGGGTGCCGGAGTAGGCCTTGCCGAAACGCTGGTAGTCACGCTGCTCAGCCTCCTCCTGCGTGTTGAGGTGGTAAAGGTTGCCGAAGAACTCGTCGAAGCCGTGCGCAGTAGGCAGGTGCTCGTTGCGGTCGCCGAGGTGGTTCTTCCCAAAGTGGCCGGTGGCATACCCCTGCTCCTTGAGCACTGCCGCGAGAGACGGCGAGGCGGCCTGCAGGCCAAGCTTGTCGCCGGGCTGGCCGACGGTCGTCATGCCGGAGCGGATGGGATACTGCCCGGTGATGAACGCAGCGCGCCCGGCGGTACAGGAGGGTTGTGCATAGTGGTCGACAAACCGAATCCCATCCATACCGA
>SPDF01000330.1 GCA_004525055.1 Gemmatimonadales bacterium
ATGGCAGGATCGAGTGCCGGCGTCGGGTCGGCCTTCACGTCGCGATACTCCTCCGCCAGGGTGAGGGTGCCGTTCTCGAAGAAGAGCACTTCCGTCTCGATCCATCCCTTGCCGAGCCGGACGTACTTGTTGAACTGCACATCGGTGATCACACCCGGCTTCTGCGGGTGCGTTGCGAGGCTGCGGACGAACACCAGCCGCTCCTGATCCACCCAGAATTGCATGGTGGCAGTATCGCCCGCCGCCGCCCCCACGATCCACACCTTGCGACCCTGCCACGTCCCGCTGCGCACCTTCGAGAGGTCGTAGCCGAGCGCGGTAAGGGCGCCGATGGTCTTGTCGGCCGGCTGACCGTAGACATCGAAGCCCAGCAGGAGCAGGGGATGCACCAGCGGACGCGCGAGCTTGAGCTCCCCGCCGACGTACCGGTAGATGGAGTCGTTGCGGAAGAGCATGACGCTCTGAGCCGAGAGGGGCGCGATATCGATGCGGAGCGCACCGGGCACTCGCAGCGCCTCATACCAGGTCTCGACGGAGCCGTCCGCATGCTTGGTGGCCTGCACGAAGGTCGCCGTGCGGTACCACTTCCCCTCGTACTTGGCCTGCATCATCCGGATGACGTCGGCGCCTGTACCCGGATCGGCAGGGGCGGGGGGAGCGACCGTGAGCACAGCCAGCAGGAGCGGAAGAGCGAGCACCGAGACCTCCGAGTGGAAAAGGGGTGGGGGATGGTGGCCGTACGCGGCGGACCCCGCCGGGGTTTCCCAGCCGTTGGACGGTCGCTGCTGTCGGTTCGCCGGGGGGCACACTATCATACACCGCTGCAGGCCGTCACATATCCCCGCGCCCGTAGCTCAGGTGGATAGAGCATCAGCCTTCTAAGCTGAGGGTCGTAGGTTCGAATCCTACCGGGCGCACTTCTCTCCTTCTGCCGGTTCCCATGCCCGCACTGCCACTCCTCCCCACCCGTGCCGAACTGCGGGCGCTCCTGACGCTCGCGGTGCCGGTCGTGACCGTCCAGGTCGGAATGATGCTGATGGGCGTGGTGGACACGCTGATGGTGGGGCACGTCTCCCCGGCCGCACTCGCCGCCGTCGCCCTCGGCAACCTCTACTTCTTTGCGGTGGCCATCTTTGGCATGGGCGTCCTGATGGGGCTCGACCCCATCATCGCCCAGGCGGTCGGCGCACAGGACGCCCCGTCCATCTCCCGCGGTGTCCAGCGCGGGATGCTCCTCGCCGCGCTCCTGTCCCTGCCAGCCATGCTCCTCCTCTGGCCGGCCTTGCACGTCTTCCGGTGGCTCGAACAACCCGCCGAAGTGGTGCCGCTCGCCGCGAGCTACGCCCGCCTCGTCATTCCCGGCGTCCTGCCGTTCCTCGCCTACGCCGTGCTCCGGCAGACCCTGCAGGCAATGGGGAAGATGCGGGCGATCGTCATCACCATCGTCGCCGCCAACCTGATCAACATCCTGCTCAACTGGGTCCTGATCTTCGGCCACCTCGGGGCCCCGGCGCTCGGGGTCGATGGGTCCGCCCTCGCCACGACCATCAGCCGCTGGGTCATGGCGCTTCTCCTGCTTGGCCTCAGCTGGTCGGCCCTCCGGCCCTACCTCCTTCCCATTCACCCCGACGCGTTGCGCCTCGCGCCGCTCGGGCGGATGCTCAGGCTCGGCGCGCCGATCGGCGCCCAATTCGAGCTGGAGTACGGAGCGTTTGGCCTTACCGGCGTCCTCATGGGGCGGCTCGGCACCAACCAGATGGCAGGCCACCAGGTGGCGCTTAACCTCGCCTCACTCACCTACATGGTTCCCCTCGGCATCTCCGCGGCCGTGGCGGTGCTGGTCGGGCAGGCAGTCGGGCGCGGAGACGCCGTCGGCGTGCGCCGCTCCGCCCGCACTGCTCTCGTGGTTGGCTCCACCGTCATGGTGGTGACCGCCACCCTTTTCCTGACGATCCCGAGGTCCCTCGCCGGGCTCTACACCAACTCGGACGCGGTGCTGGTCATGGCCGCCGCGCTCCTCCCCCTGGCAGGGATCTTCCAGGTCTTCGACGGGATCCAGGTCGTCTCCAGCGGGGTATTGCGAGGCCTCGGCGACACTCGTTCGCCGATGATCATCAACATTATCGGGTTCTGGCTCGTAGGGATCCCCACCAGTCTCTTCCTCGCGTTCCAGGCGGGCTTGGGTGCCCGGGGGCTCTGGTGGGGACTTGTGTTCGGGCTGGCCGCCGTCGCCGTCATCCTCTTGGGCAGGGTCAGGCACCGTCTTCGGGCCCGAATGGGGCGCGTCATCATCGACGACCACGGGCACCAAACGTAAGCAACATGCTGTCGCATATGAGGTTATATTTCTTTGATGCCTGCCAACAGGGCGTTTTCGCTCACGCCACCGCTTCGACCCGAGCCGCGCTGGCAGGGCATGGCCATTTCGCTCGCCCTTTACGCGGCCCTCTTCCTGGCCGGGATGTGGCTGCAGCACCGTCCCTCGACAGCCCCAACCATCGAAAACGCGGCGACGCCCGAACAAATTCAGGCGGCGCGTGAAGAGTTGCAGAAGCGGCAGGTGCGGATGGTGTACCTTCCCCCCGCGGCACAACAGCGCCGAGCCACACCACCCCCACCGC
>SPDF01000395.1 GCA_004525055.1 Gemmatimonadales bacterium
CATGGACGGTGTGGAAGAACGATCCGCCCGTGCCCGGGAAGGGGTGAGCGTGCTTCATCTCGACTTGCCCCGCACCGGGCGCAGACCGCTTCGCATCCTCTGCATCGGTGCCCACTCCGACGATATCGAGATTGGTTGCGGCGGCACTCTCTTGCATTTACTCGCCACGCGGCGTGCGTCCGTGGAGTGGGTCGTGATGAGCGCCCCCGGACGTCGAGGCACCGAGGCACGCCGGGGCGCCGCGCGGTTCCTCCGCAATGCCGTGGAAGGTCGAGTGCTGTTGCACGAGTTTCGCGATGGGTTCTTCCCGACTGAATGGCCGAACATCAAGGAGGCATTTGAGACACTCCGCAGCGAAATTGAGCCGGACCTCATCTTCACACACTTCCGCGAGGACCGGCACCAGGATCACCGCGTCCTGTCCGACCTGACCTGGAACACCTTCAGGGATCATCAGATCCTCGAATATGAGATCCCGAAGTGGGATGGTGACCTCGGCCGACCGAATGTATATGTGCCGCTGACGCCCGCCATTGCCCGGCGGAAGGTCGCAGGGCTCATGGCAGTCTTCGCCTCACAGCGTTCCAAGCGCTGGTTCTCCGAGGAGACCTTCCGTGCGCTGCTCCGGCTCCGTGGCATCGAATGTGGGTCCGAATGGGCGGAGGGGTTCTACGGAAGGAAAGTCGTGGTAGCTTAGTCAGATGCCACTCTCACAGCGCCGCTTGGGATACCGCCTTGCCACCGCCGGCCTGCTGTTCATCGGACTCCTCACCCTCTTCCCGCACCCCTCCGAAACTGCTCGTGTCGCGGCCACCCCGATTGGCTGTCTAGTGTGCGGCGATCTCGGCGGTGTCGACGTCTTTCTCAATATTCTGCTGTTCCTCCCGCTCGGAATCGGGCTCGGCCTGGCCGGCTTCTCCTGGCGCCGCGCCATCCTCTTGGCCGGGCTGCTCTCCTTCGGTATTGAACTCCTCCAGATGAAGGTTGTCGCCGGGCGCGATGCCAGCCTCAGCGACCTGATCACCAACACGACCGGTGGCGGGCTCGGCGCCATCCTGGGAGTCTATTGGCGCAGGCTCGTCTATCCACCACCGGTCCCGGCGCGCCTTCTCGCGCTGTTTTGTGCGGTCTCGCTGACAGGGATCTGGGCCGGCACAGCCTGGGCGTTCGGGCCGACGTGGCCGGTCGGTGCACCATGGTATGGACAGTGGGCTCCGGATCTGGGCGGAAGCTTCAAGCCCTTTCTCGGCAGAGTCCTGGCCGTCGAGGCCGGAGGGGAACCGCTCCTGCCCGGCAGGGCAATCGACGAGGAACGACTGGAGGATGCCGTCGCGGCGAATCCATCGATGGCCTTCCGCGCGGTACTGGGACCCCAACCGACTCGGCTCGCGCCCGTCGGCGCCATCTATGACGATTGGCAGCGACAGGTGGTCCTTCTCGGACAGGAGCGGCAGGATCTTACGTTCCATGTGCGGATGCGTGCCACCCTCCTCAGGCTCTGGAACCCGATGGTCAACCTCCGCGACGGAATGGACGGGCAGCCAGGAGATACCGTGGAAGCCGCTGGGATGCTACGGGCTGGCGTGTATGAGTTGAGTTCGCGCATTGGCGGGCGAGTTCGAACACGAACGCTACCGCTGAGTGCAAGTTGGGGATGGAGCCTGGTGACGCCTTGGGATTCCGTGCTCGGGGAGGAAGTGCATTCGTTGACCGCCCTCTGGATCATCGGGCTCGTCGCGCTCCTCGCGTACTGGAGTGTGCTCGCCGGTGGCGCCACACTGGCCATTGTGCCCGCCACCGCCGCAGTCCTGTTCGCTGCCGTCCCCTACGCCGCGGGGTTCCCCCCGGCCCACTGGAGCGAGTGGGTGGCGGCGCTGGTGGGAACAGGGTTCGGCGCGATCGCGGGAATTGCTGCCCTCCGGAAGAGTCGCTCGCAGGTCGATCGGGACGAAGCCTAGGGGAGATGCTAGTTTTCTGAGATGCGACCATCCTCCCGTATCGTCAGTCCTATCTTGCTGGCCGGGACCCTCTTCTCCTGTCAGTCTGATTCCGTCACCCCCGGCAACGTCGCCCCCGTGGCCACGATCACGACGCCGACGGCCAGCGCGGTCTTTTCCGGCGGCGAGACAATTTCGTATGCCGGCACCGCGACCGACCCCGAAG
>SPDF01000053.1 GCA_004525055.1 Gemmatimonadales bacterium
GCTGCAGGCCATCCTCTTCCTCGACAAGGGTCGTGAGGATGGCGTGGCGCCCGGCGACGTCTTTGAACTCTGGCGCACGCCGGAGGAGCGGTGGGATGCCGCCGCGACCATCGCGGAACCGATCGCTCAGCTCCAGATCGTGCGTGTCGGTGATCACACCTCGTCCGCCTTGGTCGTCCGGATAGTCTCGGCCGACATCAAGCGGGGGACCACCGCCAAGCAGGTCGCCAAGCTGCCGAACTGAGTTCGCCGTACTTTCGATCCCCAGGCACGCGGGGCCACCCGCCCTTTCCGGGTCGGCCCCGCGTGCTTCGTTTTACCCTCACCCCTGAGGCTGGAAATGGCTCGACGTGTCCTAGTAACCGGTGGCGCCGGGTTCATCGGCTCCCACATCGTGGAGGCCTACCTCGCCGGCGGATGGGAGGTCACCGCTCTGGACGACCTTTCCCGTGGGAAGGCGTCCCAGGTGCCGGACGGCGTTCCCCTCATTGTGGCCGACATCCGGTCGGATCTGGCGCGGACCACGGTCGCCACCGGTGGATTCGAGGTCCTCAACCACCATGCCGCGCAGATTGACGTCAGGTTCTCGGTGGAGCGGCCCTCCGCGGACGCCGACATCAATATTTCGGGATTCGTGAATCTGCTCGAGGGCGCGGGGCAGGGAGGGGTTGGCCGCGTCGTCTTCGCCAGCAGTGGCGGTGTGGTGTACGGCGATCCGGACGTCATTCCCACACCGGAAGCCGCCCCGAAGCGGCCGATATCCCCGTACGGGGTCAGCAAACTCGCCGGAGAGCACTACCTGCGCGCGCTGGGGGGGCTGCATGGATTCGAAGGCGTTGCCCTCCGGTATGCGAACGTCTGTGGACCCCGCCAGGACCCCAAATCGGAGGCCGGCGTCGTCTCCATCTTCGTCTCCCGGCTCCTGGCCGGCAAGCCGCTGGCCATTTTCGGAGACGGAAAGCAGACGCGTGATTATGTTTCCGTGAGAGATATTGCCCGCGCAAATGTGCTGGCGAGCACAGCGCCGCTCGGGTCTGGGGACGATCATGATACCCGCGCGTTCAACATTGCCACCGGCATCGAGCGCTCGGTGCTCGAGCTGGCCGAGGCGGTTGGCCGCGTGGTCGGACGCAAGCCTGAACTCATGATGGAGCCCGCCCGACCGGGTGAGATTCTGCGCAGTGCGCTTGACCCGAAGAAGGCCGCCGATGGTCTCGGCTGGCGGCCTGAAGTGCCGTTCGACGACAATCTCGCGATGCTCATGGAATGGTTTCAGACGGAGGGGTAATGCTCCTGCAGGCCGGTGGCGCGATTCCGCGCTCGTCGTTTGAGCTTTTCCAACAGGCCGGCGGCGAGACCAAGATTGTCCTCGCCGTCACCGCCCTCTTCTCCATCGTCTCCTGGTTCATCATCGGTCTCAAGTGGTGGCAGTTCCGCCGGATCCGTCGTCAGGCGGACCATTTCTTCACGGAACTGGAGCGGACCACCCGCCTGCAGGAGGCGTACACCATCCTGATGAAGCAACCCCCCTCCCCGTACAATCGACTGTTCCGTGAGGGCATGAACTTCTATAGCGAGCTTCGGCCCGGGGCCTGGCGCGACGACGCACCCGCGAGCCGTCAGTCGTTGACGATGACCCAGCTCGAGGCGCTCAAGATGGTGCTCGGCAAGGAGGTGTCGGCCGAACGTGAGCTGGCCGCCCACCTCGTGCCCTGGCTGGCGACTATCGGCGCGGTCAGTCCGCTCCTCGGTCTGCTCGGTACCGTCCTCGGCATCATGGATGCGTTCATCGGCATCGCGGCCAAGGGATCCGGCAACATCGCCGCCGTGGCGCCGGGCGTCGCGGAGGCACTGATCACCACGGTGGCGGGCCTTGCGACCGCCATTCCCGCCATGATGGCCTACAATTTCTTCGTCCATCGGACCCGTGTGTTCGCCGGCGAGCTCGAGGGGTTCGCGAGCGAGCTCATTGGGACGATGGCGCGTGAGGGGCTGATCTAGATGGCGGGGCGGCTCGGTGGGCTCGGCGGTGGCGATGACGGAGAAATGCAGCTCAGTGCTGACATCAACGTCACCTCGCTGGTGGACGTCGCGTTCGTGTTGTTGATCATCTTCATGATCACGGCGCCGCTCATGACCGGTGGCGTCGACGTGCAGTTGCCCCAGGCCGAGGCGAGGCCGCTCCCTTCCAAGGAAGGGATGGTCGTGTCGGTCGATCGTGAGGGCCGGATCTTCATCGACCAGACCCGAGTCACTTACAACGATTTTCGGGTGACCTTCCGAGCACTGGTCGAGACCCGGAAGCCGGCTGGTGTCTACCTGCGCGCGGACCGGCGCGTTCCCTACGGGGATGTGGTGCGCGTACTCGCGGTGATCCGGAACAGCGGAATCAAGGACGTTGGGTTGGTGGCCGAGGAGGAGGACCAGGCCAAGTGAGTCGGCCCGTGGCGGTACGGCGGCGGACGCCGGAAGTGGCGGCGGGGGCGGCGGGAAGTGCGCTGGTCCATCTCACCGTGCTCGTCCTCTTGATCGCCGGGATCAAGGCCCCCCCCCCGATGGTCCCTGTCTACGCGGTGGAGCTCGTGGCCGCGCCCGCTCCGAGGGCGAACAGGCGTCCGGCCCCCGAGGCGGTGACGCGTCCGGTGGAACAGCCGGAACCCGGTCCGCCGGTCGCGAAGTCGAACACGGTCTCGCCGGTTCCCTCCGAGAAGGCACCGCCGAAACCGAAACCGACGGCGCCGAAAACCACGACGACCCCGGTCAAGCGAGAACCTGCGCCGCGGTCGGAGTCGAAGGCGGTCCCGGCTCCCGGCGAGACTCCGAGCACCGGCACCGACGAAGTGAACGTCAAGACCCCTGGCCTGCAGTTCGCGTATCCGGAGTACCTGCGGAACATCGTGGCACAGGTCTACCGCCGCTGGGATCGGCCCGGCGGGAACCAGAGCCTGCGGGCCGAGGTGAGCTTCTTTATTCTGCGGGATGGTAGCGTGCGTGACATTCGATTCGTGACCCCCTCCGGCAATTTCAGTTTCGACCTCAGCGCGCAGGGCGCGATCGAGGCCGCCGGGAACGCGCGTGCCTTCGGGCCGCTCCCCGATGGATACGAGGCCGATGTGTTGCCGGTCAGCTTCTTCTTTACGCCGAAGGCGGGTTCGTGAACCGGCTGCTCATCACCGGTCTCCTGCTCGCGGCCGCATCGCCGCTGGTGGCTCAGGATCCGGCGCCGCCGATCGACCGCGGCGTTCGGGTCGGCATCAGCTATCAGCCCGGGACGCGTCCCCGCCTCGTCATGTTGCCGGGACCGGGCCTCGATTCGGTCCGAGCCATCGTGGGGCGCGACCTCGACTACAGCGACCGATTCGAGGTACTGCCCCTCGAGCCGGGTGGCTCCACCGTGACTTCCGCGGTCAACTACCAACTATACCGGACGCTCGGTGCCGACTATGGGATCGAGGTCCGCGCCGACGCCGCCGGCGTGGTCGTCCGGTTGCACGACATCGGCGGTGGCACGGTCCGCCAGGAGCAGCCTTTCGCGATACCCGCTGAATCTGCGCCTGAGTTTCGGATGGCGGTCCACCGAATCTCTGACGAGGCGGTCCGGTGGGTGACCGGCACGCCGGGGGTGGCAGCCACCCGGTTGCTCGTGTTGATCGACAAGCGGGCCTACCGAGTGGACAGCGACGGGGCCGCCATGACCGCGGTCACCCCCGCTGCCGAGACGATCTTGTCCCCGACCTGGTCGCCGGACGGCCGGTCTGTCGCCTATACGAAGTTTCTCGACGGCACGGGCCCGATCATGCTGCAGGACCTGGCCACGGGCCGGTCGCAGCGAGTGGCAGGGACGGAGTCGCAACTCAATATTACACCGGCCTTTTCGCCGGACGGCCGGACGCTTGCTTTTGCCCGGACCGACCAGCAGGGCGGCACCGATATCTATGCGGTCAACGTGGTCGACCAGTGCTGTCTCCGGCGGTTGACCGTGGGGCGCTTCGCGGATAACCTTTCGCCGACCTACGCCCCCGATGGGCGGAGGATTGCGTTCGTCTCCACGCGCCCCGGGACCCCGCAGATCTATGCGATGTCCTCGGATGGGACTGACCAGGAACTGCTGGCCCCTTATGATTATGGAGCGACCGGGGCGTCGAACGCCCCGGAGTGGTCGCCCGACGGCGCGTCGGTAGCGTTCCATCGCGACATCGACCGTTCGCCGCAGGTGTTCATCCTCGAGGTGGGGAGTCGGCGGTTCAAGCAATTGACCTCGAGCGGGCGGAATTCCGACCCGACCTGGGCTCCCGATGGCCGGCATCTGGCGTTCGTGTCTGACCGGAGCGGCCGACAGCAGGTTTGGATTATCGATACGGAGACGGGGCGCATTCGCCAAATCGGGCTGTTTGGCCAGGTCCGTCTCCCCCACTGGTCCCGCCGACTTGGCGGGGTCGCACGGTAACAACACCTACCACCTGATCGGAGTTCTACCATGAAGTCCCGTTCCCTGATGGTCTTCGCGCTGCTGGCCGCCGCCGCCTGTGGTGGCAAGAAGCCCGCCGAGACCCCGCCGCCGGCCCCGGCTCCGGCCCCGATCGACAGCACGGCCATCAAGGCCCAGATGCGGCAGGATTCGATCGACGCCGCCGAGGCGCGTGCCCGTGCCGCCGCGGAAGCCGCCGCACAGCTGCAGGTGCAGCTGAGCGCGCAGTTGACCGCGCTGATCCACTTCGACTTCGACAAGTCGGACATCAAGTCGGAAGATCAGGCCAACCTGATGCGGAAGGCCGCCATCCTCAAGGCCAACCCGGCCCTCAGCATCCAGATCGCCGGCAATTGCGACAACCGCGGCTCCGACGAGTACAACCTCGCGCTCGGCAACCGCCGTGCGGCGGCGGCGCAGCGTTACCTCATCAACCAGGGTGTTGCGGCGGGCCAGATCAGCATCGTGTCGTACGGCGAGGAGCGTCCCGTCGACCCGGCCAACAGTGAAGCGGCCTGGGCCATGAATCGGAATGACCAGTTCACGCCGACGGCCGGCGGCAACAACCTGATGGCGCCGAAGTGACCCATCGGATCACGCCAATTCTCATCCTGGCAACCGTCGCTCTGGGGGGCTGTGCCCTCCGGAGCGATGTGCGCCGGCTTGAGGATCAGTTGACCACCATGCAGGAAGAGAGCGACCGTCGCGACTCGGCGCTCGCGGCGCAGCTCACGCAGGTCCTGACCCTCCAGCGGCAGGCCAACGATTCTCTGGCGGCCGTGGAGGCGAACCTTCTGACCTTCCGTGGGGAGACCCTCGGTCAGCTCTACGATTTCCAGAAGCAGCTGCTGCAGGTGCAGGAACTGGCGGGGCAGAGCACCCGGCGCCTGAGCGAACTCCGGGGCGATCTGGACGCGCGTGGTCAGCAGCTCAGTGGGGCCGTTCCCGCTGGCGGTGGGGCCAGCAATGCCTCGGCGGTGCAGATGTACGAAGCGTCCCTCCAGCAGCTTCGTCGCGGGAGTACCGGGACCGCCCGCGCCGGGTTCCGGCAGTTCCTCGAGCAGTATCCGTCAGCGCCGGAGGCGGCCGACGCCGAGTATTTCATCGGTGAGAGTTTCAGCACGGAGGCTCCGGATTCTGCGGCGGCCTACTACACCCTGGTGGCGGAGAAATATCCTGCGTCGCCACGCGCGGCGAGCGCTCTCTACCGGCTGGGCTCGATGGCGGAGTCTGCCAAGGACACGGCGGCTGCCCGGGGCTATTTCCAGCGGCTGATCGCGAAGTATCCGACGTCGAACGAAGCCGCGCTCGCTCGCGACCGCCTGACGGCGCTCGGGCAGTAGCCCGGCACCGACCGGACCGATGGCCGCCTCACGTGGCGAGATGCCGTTCCTCGATCACCTCGAGGAATTGCGCTCGCGCATCCTCAGGGCGCTGGTCGTCATCATCGTCGGATTCGGCGCGGGGCTGTGGATCGTCCAGCGATTCCAGTTCGTCTCCCTCCTCAAGGAACCGATTGCACCCTACCTGACCGATGGAAGGCTCACGTTCCTGAGTCCCACCGAACCGGTCATGATCGTCCTGAAGCTCTCGTTCCTCATCGGGCTGGTTCTTTCCTCGCCGTTCCTCCTCTCCCAGCTCTGGGGCTTCCTGTCGCCGGCGCTCTACGAAAAGGAGCGGCGCGCCTTCGTCCCGGCGTTGATCGTCGGCAGCCTGCTGTTCATCGTGGGGGCCGTCCTCGGGTACGTCTTCGTGGTCCCACAGGCGCTCCGTGTCCTCTTCAGCTTCCAGAGCGAGGCACTCCAGCCGATGATCACCTACGATGCCTACTTCGGCTTCGTGATGCAGATCCTCATCGGTTTGGGCCTGTCGTTCGAGATTCCGCTCGTCATCACCATCCTCGCGGCCTTCGGCCTTGTCACGCCGGCCGCCCTGAGTCGGTTCCGGCGGTTCGAGGTGGTCCTGGCCTTCGCGGCCGGGGCGCTGCTCTCCCCCGGCGCTGATGTCCTCTCGATGCTGATGATGACTGTCCCGATCCTCCTGCTGTATGAGATCGGCGTGGCGGGCGCCATGGTGATGCACCGACGTCGACTCCGGCGGGCGGCATCGGCCGCGGCGGCGGGACTGCTCGCGCTCCTCCTCTGGGGGACGCCGGCGGAGGCACAAGATCCCCAGCTTCCCAACCGGCCGGGGAAGGTGATCCAGCGAACTCCACCGGCAGCACGCGGCGTCGAGCCAGGGGATTCGTCCGCCCGCGCCCGTGTGGAAGGCGGGCAGGCGGTCGACACCGCCGCGGCGCGCCGACTCGGACTGCCGACCGCCCCCGTCTTTCCCTTCCCGGCACCGGACTCGACGATGCAGCTTCTCCTGAAGCGGCCTGGCTATGTCGTGACACGGTATCGGGCCGATTCGGTCACCCTGTTTGCCGAAGAGAAGCGCATTCTCATGGTCGGAGAGGCGCGCACCGAACGGGAAGGCGCGACGCTCGAGGCGAGCGAGATCGATTACCAGGATGCCAAGGGGATGCTCGACGCGCGCGGGTCACCCATGTTGTTCAGCGAGGGCAACATCTTGGTAGGCAAGGAGATTCGCTACTACACCGATTCAAAGAGGGGCGTCGTTACCGGCGCCCTCACGAGTTTTGATCAGGGCGGCACGGAGTGGTTTCTCCGTGGCAGCATCGCTCAGGATTCGAGTTCCAAGCGCATTTACGCGGAATCGAGCCTTATCACCAGCTGCGACCTCCCCGATCCGCACTACCACTTCTCCGCGGGCGAGGTGAAGTGGATCAGCGGCACGGTCATGGTGGCGCGGCCGACTGTCCTCTACGTGCGGGACGTGCCGGTGATGTGGCTGCCCTTCGTGTTCCAGGACGGGCGCCCGGACCGGCATTCGGGGATCCTGATTCCCCGCATTGGCATCAACGACGTGGTGCGTACTTCCGAGACGTACAAGCGACAGATCACGAACATCGGGTACTACTGGGCGGCGAGCGACTACTTCGACATGACCGTCCGATTTGACTGGCTCGACGACCGCTATTCCACACTCGCGGTCCTGGGTCGGTACCGGTGGCTGGACCGCTTCACGAATGGCTCCGTCGGGTTCAGCCGCCAGTGGGCCAGCGGGGGCGGCCGGTCCACCGGGGTCATCTGGGACCACCACCAGGTCTTCTCCCTCAATAGCTCCATCAACCTCTCGCTGAACTACGTGACCAACAGCAGCATCGTGCGGGACAACGCGATCGACCCGTTGCTGACCACGCAGCAGATCACCAGCGCGCTGAACTACACGCACCGCTATGGCTGGGGCACCCTCACGCTGGGAGGCAATCTCAGGCAGAATATCGAAAACAACAGCCTGACCAGCCAGCTCCCGGCGATTACGCTGAGTCCGAAGCCGGTGAACATCGGTTCCAACGTGACCTGGTCGCCCGGGCTCTCGTTTGCCACGGAGTGGCGGCAAAAACAGCCGTTGTCACCGCCGACCGTGGTGACCCTGCCCGGCGGCGCGGTGGATACCCTCGCTAACACCTTCAATGCCCGGGCGACGACATTCAGCCTCGAGACGCCCTTTCGGATCGGGGATTTCAATTGGCGGAACAGCGTGCGGATCGCCGATCAGGAGCAAAATATCCCCTCACTGAGCGGCATGTGGGTTCCGGATACCGCCAATCCGGGGGACTCGGTGTTCGTGACGACGGCCTATACCGGGACCTACTCCACGGGACTCGACTGGGATACCGGCATCAACCTCCCGTTGCTCTTCCGCGGCTCCTGGAAGTTGCAGCCCTCGGTCGGGGTGACGAACGTGGTGGGCGGACAGCCGTATATGGTTCGCAATCAAACCACCGACGGGGAATGGGTGACCCAGGCAAAACGGTTCGCCTTCA
>SPDF01000044.1 GCA_004525055.1 Gemmatimonadales bacterium
CATCAGTTGGCGCGGGCTCGAGACTGGCCTGCCATCCACGGCCTGGACGACGTCGCCGGCCTTGAGCCCCAGCGGCCCCGGATCCGGCGCATCGACCACAAGCACTCCCTCGGTGGTCCCGAAGTAGCTGCCGAGTTGAGGGTTGACCGGCGCCAGCTCCAGGCCGCGCAGCGCGCCCATCATGAAGTAGGGGAACGGTGGATCGGCATCGCCTCGTCCCCCACGCGCCGACTGGCTTCGGAGCAGCGTCAACTCCAGCGCACGCTCATGGAGGTTGCTATCTCGCCCGACCCAGTACTCCTCCATGGCACCGAGCGCGTAGCGCCCCTCGGGGTCCACAACCACGGAGAGATTTTCCGGGACGGCGGCAGTCACCACCTGCGTCTTCATCCGCTTCTGCCCGCGACGGTACTCGACGGGCACGGTGTCATTCGGTGGCAACTTTGCCACCAGCTCGACCAACTTGAACCCAGGGCTTGGCACCCGGGTGCCCGCCGGCAGCTTCGAGAGCGGGGCCACCAGCGGTGTCTTGCCGAATACGGTGATGATGTCACCCGCCATGAGGCCGGCAGCGGCGGCTGGGCCCCCCGGCGTGACTCCGTCGAGCACAGCCCCGATGGAATCAGTCTCGGCGGGTTGGGTGCTGACGACGACCCCGATCCGCACCCGGCGGGTGACAAAGGCCCGGGCCATCATCGGCTGCATCGAGTCGCGGAAGAAATAGGTGCGGCTGCGGAGGCTGTCGAGGCGGAACCGCGCCGAGTCCATCACGATCACCAACGAGTCCGACTGCTGTGGCGTCGGGGCCCGTGGTGCCCGCGGTGCCGTCACCGTCTGTGCGAGGAGCGGCCCGACAGCAACGAGGGCGACACCAAGTGTCGTGAGCGCAACCAATCGGCGACGGAACATCAGAGCCCCACGTTGTGTGCGCGCGTCAGGTGCACGTCGACCAGCGCGTCCATCAATCCCACCCGCTCCCGCCAGAGCGGAAGCAATTCGCTCCTGGTGGCGGGAGACGTCTGCATCTGAGCCGACTCAAGCTCGTGGTCGAGCTCGGCAATCCGGTCTTCCAGCGAGGCGGCGGCGCGCGTGGTGTACGCATCGGTCACCTGCTGGCTGCTCCGGATCTGCCGCAACGCCTGCTCGAGAGTGGCGGACTCTGCCATGACGGTGGTGAGTTGATCGGACGCATTGGCCGCCGGCGGCGCCATGAGATCACGCCCCACCACCGCCAGCAGAAGCGAGGCGGCCAGCGCCAGGGCGCCGATGCCGGTGCGACGGAAATAGAGCTGACGGCGGTCGTGCCGCACGCGGGCCGCCACCGCGGCAAAGCGATCGCGAGGGGGACGGAGCGTGGGCAAGGCCCGCAGCCGCGCCACACGCTGGTGCAGGCGATCCAGCTCCGCCGCGCATTCGGGGCACACTTGCACGTGGGCCTGGCTCTCGGCACTGCCGGGCTCACTGCCGGCATGCCGCACGGCGAGCAACTGCTCCATGGTCAGATGCATCATGTCAGCGCCTCCTCGCCGAGCCAGGCCCGCAGCTTGGCGTGCGCCCGCGACAGCTGCGACTTGGAGAAGCTCGGCGTCCGGTCCATCATCTCGGCGATTTCTTCGTGGGTATAACCTTCGACGTCGTGGAGCCACACCACCGCGCGCGAGGTCTCTGGCAGACGCTCCAGTGCGGCCTCGAGATCCATCCGGAGCGGTGTATCCTCCCGGCGGACCGCGTGGGCTTCGTCGAACAGCTCATCGGTGTCCCGGTACTTGTTTCTCCTGAGCCGCATCAAGGCCTTGCTGGAAGCCACGCGGCGCACCCAGCCCCAGAGCGGTCCATCGCCCCGGTATTGCCCAATGCTGCGATAGACCTCGAAGAACGTCTCCTGGAGCACGTCTTCGGCGTCTTCCACGGTGCGGCAGATACGCCTCGCCAGATTGAAGACGGGGGCCTCGTAGGCGCGGTAGAGGATCTCCAACGCGGCCGGATCGCCCACCCGCACCCGCGCGACCACCGATTCGGCGTCGCCTGCGAGATAGGAGTCCACTGCCAGTGCCTTTGTCATAGGTTCTCTAAAGATGCGGGGATGGCCGCGAACGTTGCAGTGCCAAAACCTGCGAATCTCGGGGTCAGGACTGAGGGCTGAGGACCGAGGCCGGACCCGTTGTAGGCCCTAAGTGTTTGTTGCACAACAGTTTACACCGCTACTAGCTTGCGCCATCAGTCCTCAGTCCCCAGTTCTCTTATCTTTAGCGCCATGCCCTCCCCCGCCCCGAAACTCTGGCTCCATCACCTTGCCGACGAAGCCGACGCCGCCTTCCTGTACAAGGAGCTGGCCCGAGGCGAGCCGGATCCGAAGCGGGCGGCCCTCTACACCCGGTTGAGCGAGGTCGAACACCGCCACGTGGCCGCCTGGCAGAGGTTGCTGACGGAGAACGGCCATCGGGTTCCGGCGGTGCGTGTCTCCGCCAAGGCCCGGACGATGGCCTGGGTGGCCCGCACGTTCGGGCCGCAGTGGCTCCTCCCGATGCTGCTCGAAGAGGAGGGGCAGGAGGTCAAGGGCTATCTCCAGCTGTACAAGTCCGCCCCCGATGGTGCCGCCGGGCCGACCGCCCTGAGGCTGGCGCGGGAGTCGAAGGAACACGCCACGACGCTGTCGAAGATCGCCGGGACCGAGGGAGAGCCGTGGCACAAGACGCAGGCGGGTGGCTTCCTCCGAAACGTGGTGTACGGCTTCAATGACGGACTGACCGCCAACTTCGGCCTGCTGGCCGGGATGGTGGGTGCCGCGGAGTCGATGGGGACCGCCGGCCATGCCGTCGTCGTGGCCGGGCTCGCCGGCATGGTGGCCGACGCGCTCTCGATGGGCTCTTCGGGGTACCTCGCCGCCAAGAGCGAGCGGGAGGTGTACGAGCACGAGATCGCCATGGAGCGGGAAGAAATCCGCCTCATGCCCGAGCTGGAGACGGAGGAGCTGAGCCTCCTTTACCAGGCCAAGGGAATTCCGGAGGACCAGTCTGACGAACTCGCCCGGCAGGTCATGTCCGATCCGGAAAAGGCGCTCGAGGAAAAGGTCCGCGAAGAGCTGAAGATCGGCGATGCCACCAGCACCCCGTTTCGCGAGGCCTGGGTCACCGGGCTCGCCACCGCCATCGGAGCGTTCATCCCCGTGGCGCCGCTCCTGATCAGCACCGAGCCGTGGGCACTCTATACCTCGTTCACCCTCGCGATGCTCTCGCACTTCGGCGTCGGCGCCGCGCGGAGCTTCTTCACCGGCCGCGGGGTGGCGCGGAGCGGGGTCGACATGCTGGTGGTGGGCTTCGGAGTGGCGGTGGTGGGATACTTCGTGGGAGACTGGATCGTAACACTGCTGTAGGACCTCCGTTGCCACCTGCTCCGCGGGGGGTACATTTCCGACCCTCCCCCCTCGCGGAGTCCTCGTGGCACTGCCCCAATCGCTTCGACCTGTTCATCTCATCCCGCTGCTCCTCACCCTGGCCGCGTGCAATGGGGCAGGGGGTGGTGCGGGCGCCCCGAGGACCCGGACCTATTACGTGGCCGCCGATGAGGTGGTCTGGGACTACGCCCCTGCGGGGAAGAGTCTCATCAGCAACGCCGAGTGGAACGATGTCCAGCGGCCCTTCATGACGGCCGGCGACATGCACGTTGGCCGGCTGGCCCGCAAAGCGATCTACCGGGAGTACACCGACTCCACCTTCGCCACTCTCAAGCCGCGTCCCGCCGAGTGGGACCACCTCGGCATCCTGGGCCCGCTCCTCCGGGCCGTCGTGGGCGACACCATCCGGGTGGTCTTCCTGAATCGGGCCAGTTTTCCCGCCAGCATGCATCCACACGGCGTGTTCTACCTGAAGGATTCCGAGGGGGCGCCATACGAAGACGGGACTGCGCCCGCCGATCGAGTCGACGACGGAGTGCCGACCGGCGTGCAACATATCTATACCTGGCCGGTGCCGGAGCGGGCCGGGCCCACCCACGAGCAGGGCAGCACGGCCTTCTGGATGTACCACTCGCACACCGACGAGGTCGGCGACGTCAACGCCGGCCTCATCGGACCAATGATCATCACGGCCCGCAACCAGGCGCGCGCGGACGCGACGCCCACGGACGTGGACCGGGAATTGGTGGTGGGATTTCTGGAATTCGACGAGACGAACAGTACGCTCTGGGAAGAGAACCTCCGGACCTATGGCAAGCCGCCGACCGATTTGAAGGTGGATATGGTGTTCGGGGAGCGGACGATCGGGCCCGAATCACAATTCGCCTTCAAGGAAACGCTCAACGGGTTCCTGTATGGCAACACCAAGGGCCTGACCATGCGGGTGGGCGATCGGGTCCGCTGGTACCTGATGGCGTCGACCAACTTCGAAATGCACGCGCCGCACTGGCATGGAAATACGGTGGTCGCCGAGCACATGCGGACCGACGTGGCCGGGCTCCTTCCGATGGGAATGCTGGTCGCCGACATGGTACCGGACAATCCAGGCAAATGGCTCTTCCACTGCCACGTGGCGCCACACTTGTTGATGGGAATGGAGGCGACGTACGACGTGCTACCAGGGCAGTAGGCGGGGAAGCGAAACCAAGGATATCCCCCTTCTCCACATGGTGGAGAGGGGGTCAGGGGGTGAGGCTACCCCACGACCAAGTTCAGCAACCGTCCCGGCACATAGATCTGTTTCCGCAGTTCCTTCCCCTCCGTAAATCTCTTTACGGCGTCTTGCTGCATAGCCGCCGCCGCGATGGCCGCTTCCTCCGCGCCACGGGGCACGCGCACCTTGCCACGCGTCTTGCCGTTGACCTGGACCGGGATGTCCATCATGTCTTCGACGGTCAGTCCCTCGTCCCACGTGGGCCAGGACGCCGAGAAGACCGTGGTCACACCACCGAACCGTTCCCAACACTCCTCCGAGAAGTGTGGCGCGAAGGGCGCCAGCATCACGATCATATCTTTCACGATGTGGCGCTCCGAACAGTTGGTCTCCCGCATGGTGTTCAGCAATTCCATCAGGGCCGCGATGGCGGTGTTGTAACTCAACGCCTCCATCGCCTCGGTGACCTTTTTGACCGTCTGGTGCCGTTTCACGACCACGGACTGGTGCACTTCCTGCCCTGCGAGCGTGACGTGCTCACACTGCCCCACGAGGTCCCAGACCTTCTCCAGGAATCGACGTGGGCCGCTGATGCCGGAATCGCGGAAGTCCCCACCCTCCTGGAACGGTCCCAGGAACATCAGATACATCCGGAAGGTGTCCGCCCCCCACTTGGCGATGTACTCGTCGGGGATGACGACGTTCCCCTTTGACTTCGACATCTTGGCGCCGTCTTTGACGATGAGTCCGTGGGCCCGAAACTTCGTGAACGGCTCCTCGAACAGCACGTGGCCGAGCTCGTGCAGCACCATCGCGATAAACCGCGAATACAGCAGGTGCAGCACGGCGTGCTCGTTGCCGCCGATGTACATCGTGACTGGGCACCAGCGCGCCGTGCGCGCCGAATCGAAGGGTCGGTCATCAATGTCAGTATTGGGATACCGCAGGTAGTACCACGCCGAATCGAGGAAGGTGTCAGAGACATCTGTCTCGCGACGCCCCTGCGCCCCGCATTCCGGACAAGGAACGAAATACCATTCCTCATGCCGAGCCAGAGGGGAAATGCCCGAATCGTCGGGGCGGAAGTCGTCGATCGGCGGCAGCAGGACCGGCAGGTCCGCTTCCGGCACCGGTACCGGCCCGCAGGTCGGACAGTGGATGATCGGAATCGGCGGGCCCCAATAGCGTTGTCGCGAGATGCACCAGTCATACAGCCGGAAGCGCACCGTCCTCGTACCGTGGCCTTCGCGCTCGAGCCACGCGGTGATCTCCTGCAGCGCCTCGTCCGCGGGCCGGCCGCTCCACTGGCCGGAGTGCACCAGGGCATACCCCGCCGTGTCCGTCTCGGCCTCGAGCATCGGAGCGTCGGCATCCCGGCCTGCGCGCGCAAGCACACGGGTAATCGGCAGCCCGAACTTCTGCGCGAAGGCGAAGTCCCGCTCGTCGTGCGCCGGCACCGCCATGATGGCACCGGTCCCGTATTCCATCAGGACATAGTCGGCGATCCAGATCGGAATCTTCCCACCGGTGGCGGGATTAACCGCATAGGCGCCCGTAAAGACTCCCGTCTTCTCCTTGTCCCCCACCTTGCGGGAGACCAGGTCGAGGGCAGCCACCTGCCCTCGGTACGCCTCAACCGTGGCCCGCTCCGCATCGGTGGTCAGCTGGGCGACGAGTGGATGCTCCGGGGCGAGCACCATGAAGGTGGCGCCGTACAGCGTGTCAGGTCGGGTGGTGTAGACCCGAATGGCGCCGCAGTCGCCATCGACCGCAAAATCGATCTCCGCGCCTTCCGAACGGCCGAGCCAGTTCCGTTGTGCCTGCGTGGTGGTGTCGGACCAGTCCATCTTCGAGCGGTCGTCGAGGTTGGCGAGCAGCCGCTCGGCGTAGTCGGTGATCCGGAAATACCACTGCTGCAGCGCCCGCTGCTCGACCTTCGTGTCGGGATGCCGTTCACAGAACCCGTTGATGACCTGTTCGTTGGCCAGCACCGTCTTGCACTCTGGACACCAGTTGACCAGGCCGTGCTTCCGGTACGCCTTCCCCGACGTGTAGAGCTGGAGAAAGAGCCACTGGGTCCACTTGTAATAGGCCGGATCAGTGGTGGACAGCACGTTGCGCCAGGAGAACATCCCGCCAACGCGCGTCAGCTGCCGCGTGAAGTTGGCGATGTTTCGCGGAATGAGCTCGGCGGGGTGAATGCCCAGTTTGATCGCGTAGTTTTCGGAGTGGATCCCGAAGGCGTCGAAGCCGATGGGCTCGAAGACATCGAACCCCTGCAACCGCTTGAATCGGCCGTATACGTCGCTGCCGGTGAAGGCGAACATGTTCCCGACATGCAGCCCCTCCGCGGAGGGATAGGGGAACATCATGAGGTTGTAGAATGGGCGCGCGGCGGCGTCAAGATCGGGCTCGTTGGTGTGGCGTTCGGCCCAGCGGGCCTGCCATTTGGCCTCGACAGCCTGCGGGTCGTAGCGGAACGATTGCTGGTCAGTCATGATGGGTGGAAATCTACCCGCCGCCCGAGGGGGAGCCAAGCGCCATCGCAGCGCCTTGCTGCAGGGGACCGGCAAGCCTAAGTTTTCATGCACTCCCCACTTACATCGCCAGCGGAGCCCCATGGCCGGCGTCAGGAAAGACCTCACCCGATCGCTCTACCTCTACGGCACCGCCGTACTGGTCCTTTTCGGTGCCCTCATGGCCGGGATCATGAACGGCAACGAGTCCCGCCACCTGCGTCGGAACCTCGACGAGCGGCTGGTCGGCCTCGCGGACCGTTCGGCGGCGCTCCTCGAGCAGGCGCTGGAGTACCAGCCCGAGGCCATGGCACGGCTCGCCGCCCCCGGGGCCGCTTCGGCCGACGCGGTGGCAGCGATCCGTGGGCTCCTGTCGACCTCGCGAACCGAGGCCGATATAGCGCAGATCACCGTGCTGGGCGGCGGTGGCGCCGTCCTCTGGAGTAGCAGCCCAGCCGTGATGATCGGGTCCCAGATCATCGAGGTGGAGGCGGCCACCGGGCGGAGTGGGCTGCAGCTACTCACCCTGACCCGCAACGGCGTCGCCTCCCGAGCCGCCGTCCTCCCTGTGGCCGGGGCCAACTGGCGCGTCGTGACCAGCGCGCCAGAGGCTGAACGCGTCGACCTCACCGGCAGCCTGGTCCTCTTCAGCATCCTGATCTTCACAACCGGCGGAATCATCACCCTCTGGCTCCTGGCGCGCTGGCTCGATCGGCGCATCCTGGGCCCCCTGCTCGTCGCCGAGGACGTGGCCACGCAGGTGGCGCAGGGGAACCTCAGCGCCAATGTGAAGGAACTCGACGCGGCGGGGTCGGACGGGAACCGCCTGCTGCGGGCCATCGCGGCGATGGTCGGCGCCCTCCAGAACCTGGTCGGCGCTATTCGGGGCGCCTCGAGCGAAGCCGCCGCGATGGCCCAGCAGATCTCTGCGGCCACCGAGGAGATGTCGGCCTCGACCCAGGAGGTGGCGAGCACCACCGCCGACCTGACCAACCGCGCCTCCAAGCAGGCGGGGGTCGTCCGCCTCGCCGCCAGCGATGCCGCCAAGATTCTCGGGATCGCTGAGGCGCTGGCTTCGGGCGCCACTCAGGCGGCGCAGCGGAACGCAGCGCTGGCGGCGCTGGCCCGCTCACACCGGGAACAGCTCGACCGCAGCACCACCGAACTCGCCAAGCTCACCGAAGAGGTCGAACTCGGCGCGGAGGAGGCGGAGCTGCTGGCCGCCTCGTCCGAGGAAATCGAGAAGTTCATCACCCAGACGAAAGCCATCGCCAAGCAGACCCACATGCTGGCACTCAACGCCGCCATCGAGGCGGCGCGGGCGGGCGGCGAGGGTCGCGGCTTCAGCGTGGTGGCGGAAGAGGTCCGGAAGCTGGCGGGGCAGGCGGCCCAGGCGGCCACCTCCACGAGCGAAACTGTGCAGAGCGTCCTGGCGCGGGTGCATACCGCTCGGGAACGACTCCTCCGGCTGGCCCAAGGTGGCATCGTGGCCCGCGACGCCGCGCAGGCGGCCGCCGAGGGACTCCGCACCGTGGCGGAAGACGCCGACGCGAACGATCAGTGGACCCAGGCGATTTCCGCCTCGGCCAACGACGTCCGCATCCTGATCGACGGGATTGCCGGGCGCATGAAGGAAGTGTCCGCCGGCACGGAAGAGTACGCGGCCGCCGCCCAGCAAATCGCGGCGGCGGCGCAGGAACTCAATGCGTCAACGGAGGAGATTGCCTCCTCCGCCGGTCACCTCGCCGACGCGGCCGAGCGGCTCACCAACGCCGTCGGCGGATTCCGGGTGACCTAGGCGCCGCTCTCGGCGATCTCCGAGAGTGCCGACAGCAGACCGGCAAAGTGTCCCGGCGTGAGGTCTCCCATATGGCCGATGCGGATCATCGCATCGGCCATTTCGTCGAGACCCGCGCCGATGGTCCAGCCCCGCTCCAGCAACGCCCCGGCCACGGCCCGACCGGTGGTTCCCTCCGGCACTCGCAGCGCGGATACCGTCCACGCCCTCCGGCCCTCGGGCGCGAAGAAACTGTAGCCCGGATGCGCCGCCACCCACTCCTCCATCATGGTCAGCATCGACCGATGCCGGCGCCACCGCGCCTCGACCCCGCCCTCGGCGTCGATCCGCTTCAGTTGGGCCTCGAGCGCCAGGTAGAGCGGGAGGGCCGGCGTCTGAGTCGGTTGATTGATCTTGACCGCCTCGTCGTGCAAAACCAGGTCGAAGTACCATCCCGGGTGGGCCTGCTCGCAGGCCCGCTCCATCATCGCGGGGGAAGCCACCGCCAGCGAGATGCCCGGGGGCATGGCCAACGCCTTCTGGGAGCCGGTAAAGACGAAGTCGAGCCCCCACGCGTCGGTCTCGACCGGCGAGCCGCC
>SPDF01000289.1 GCA_004525055.1 Gemmatimonadales bacterium
CGGCACCGCTTCCGACATTCCCGCATGCACTTGATGCACGCGTCGCGATGGTATCAGCCGTTGTGGGCGACCGGGGCGCGCTCGCGGACGCCGCGCGAGAATCCCATGACGGTCTGGTGCTCGTCGCGTTCGGGCGCGGCAACATGCCACCGGCCCTCGCGACTGCCGCGCAACGCTGGCTCGATGAGGGCAAGCCGGTGGTGCTGGCCACGCGGTGCTTCACCGGCGAGGTCCTCCCGGTATACGCCTTTGAAGGGGGCGGCGCGCGCCTCCTGCAGGCCGGGGCCACCGCGGCGGGCCCACGCGCGCCCTCGCAGGCATGGATGGAGCTGGTCGTGTCCCGCTCGGCGGGCCTCCCGTTCGGGGCGGGGATGGAGGCCTGAGATGGAGCTTCCACTACGGATCCCGATTCCCGAGGAAGTTACGGCCATCGCGCGGCGACTCGAAGAGGCCGGGCACGAAACGTGGTGTGTCGGGGGCGCGGTGCGCGACACGCTGCTGGGCGACGAGCAGAAGGACTTCGACCTCGCCACCTCGGCGACGCCGGAGCAGGTGCAGGCGCTCTTCAGGCGGACGGTGGCGGTCGGCGTCAAGTACGGGACGGTCGGGGTCCTCGACAACGATCGGGTCCTCCACGAGGTGACGACATTCCGGCACGATGTGCGGACGGATGGGCGGCACGCGGAGGTCGCCTACGGCGTGTCCCTCGACGAAGACCTCGCGCGGCGCGACTTCACGGTCAATGCGATCGCCTACCATCCGCTGCGCGGTGAGTGGCGCGATCCGTTCGGTGGAGTGGACGACCTCGAACGGCGGCGCCTGCGGGCGGTCGGCGACCCGTCGGCCCGGTTCCGCGAGGACTACCTCCGGGTGCTTCGCGCGCTGCGGTTCACCGCGCGGCTCGACTTTGCCATTGAGCCGGAGACCTGGGAAGCGGCACGCGCGGCGGCCCCCGGGCTTGAGCAACTGTCCGCCGAGCGTGTTCGCGACGAATGGTTCAAGGGGCTGAGGACGACCCGGTCGATTCGCAGG
This sequence comes from Gemmatimonadales bacterium, assembly GCA_004525055.1. Classification (GTDB taxonomy): domain Bacteria; phylum Gemmatimonadota; class Gemmatimonadetes; order Gemmatimonadales; family GWC2-71-9; genus SPDF01. Next base: position 1,033 of record SPDF01000289.1, read on the forward strand.
CTGCTGTCGCTCTGGCAGAAGTCTGGTGCTGCCGCCGTCTGGATTCCGCAACTCTGGTCGGCCGAGGAAGTGGAGGCGTGGCCCGGCGACGACGCCCCCGCCCACCGCGACCCGATCGTGTTGACCGCCCTCTGCTGCCACGAGCCGGTGGCGGTCCTGAGCAGGCTCCGTGTTTCCAACGCCGAGCTGGCCCGCACGGTTGCCCTGGTCGCCGGGCCGACCGAACCGGCCGGGATATCCACTCGCGACGTGCGGCGGTGGCTTGCGGCCGTCGACGGGGCGGCCGACGACTTCGCTGCACTCTGGCAATTGCGGAGTGGGCTCTCCTTTCCCTGGGCCGCTGAAGTCGCGGCGGTGCGCGCGGCCGGTGTCCCGCTCCGGCGCGGGGACCTCGCGGTGTCGGGACAGGATCTCATCGCTGCCGGGATCCCGGCTGGGCCCGCGGTGGGGCAGGTGCTGGAGCGGTTGCTGGCGCTGGTGGTGGATGATCCGACGTTGAACGAGCGTGCCGCGTTGGTCGCGCGCGCCAAGGAGATTGTGTGAACCCAGTCGCCCTCGGGCTCCTCGCGGCAGCCGGGAACGTCATCGGTGCCGTGGTGGTGGTGCGCCACCTGCAGCGCGGCCTCGGGTTCATCGAGGGGCTGATCGCGTTCGGTGCCGGGTTCATGCTCGCGGTCGTTCTGGTGGGCGTGCTCCCCGAGGTTTTCCACGGGGGCGCGGTTCTTCCTGGCGTTTTCGTGTTTGTGGGATATTTCGGCGTGCACCTGTCGCAACACGTCTTCACGCAACATTTCCACTATGGCGTCGAGACCCACCGGGTCGGCGCCAAGGCGGGGTTCAGCGCGCTGATCGGGCTCTCGATCCACAGCCTCTTCGATGGTGTCGCCATTGCGGCCGGCATGCTGGTATCTCCCCAGCTCGGCGTATTGCTCTTCCTCGCCGTCTTCCTGCACAAGCTCCCCGAGGGGGTCACGATCGCGAGCCTGGTGATGGCTGGTGGGCAGGGGCCGCGCCGCGCCATCGGAGCCGCCGCCGTCCTCGGCCTGGCCACGGTGCTGGGCGTGCTACTCACCGATTGGGCAGTGCCACTGGCGGAACGCGGGCTCGCCTTGGCCGCCGGGGTCACCCTCTACGTGGCGGCATCCGATCTCGTGCCTGAATTTCAGGCCAAGCGCGGGTGGGGCACCGCCCTGCCGTTCTTCGGCGGCGCCGCGGCGTTCTTCGTGACGCACGCGCTGCTCGACCGCTGGGTCGGCTGAGGCGTCGGGCGTGAGCGAACCATCCCTCTTTGCCCCGGCGGAGCCGCTCGCCGCCCGACTACGGCCACGGACACTCGACGAAGTCGTGGGCCAGGCACAGTTGCTGGCCCCAGGCCACGCGCTCGGGGACGCCATTCGCCGCGGGGATGTCGGGAGCGTCATTCTCTGGGGGCCGCCGGGCTCCGGGAAGACGACGCTCGCGCGCGTCATCGCGAAGCATACGGAACGGGAGTTCGTGACGTTCAGCGCGGTGACCGAAGGTGTGCAGCGCGTCCGGGACATTCTGCGGGAGGCGGAGAACCGCCGCCGCCTCGGCCGTGAGACCATTTTCTTCTGCGATGAGATCCACCGGTTCAATCGTGGCCAGCAGGACGCCTTCCTTCCGGCAGTCGAGTCCGGCCTGATCACCCTGATCGGCGCCACGACGGAAAACCCCAGCTTCGAGTTGAACGCCGCGCTGCTTTCGCGGTCGCGCGTGTATGTGCTTGAGCCGCTGTCGGAGGCGGATCTCGCCTCGCTCCTCCGCCGCGCGCTGGCCGACCGGGAGCGCGGCCTCGGCGCGATGGAGCTTCGCGTGGCGGACGACGCAATAGCCTTCCTGGCGACCGCCGCCGATGGGGACGCACGCCGTGCGCTGACCGCACTCGAAGCGGCATCGCAGCAGGTCGGACTCGGCGGGGAGGTCAGCCAGGAGGTGGCCGCCGATGTGTTTGCGCGGCGGCTCCCGGCGTACGACAAGTCAGGCGAGGGGCATTACAACCTGATCTCGGCGCTGCACAAGGCC
>SPDF01000300.1 GCA_004525055.1 Gemmatimonadales bacterium
GCCCAGTCGCAGTGAAACGGATAACCCTCGGCCCGGCGGTTCCGGTGAGGATGAGGTTGCTGAAAGTGGAGGCCCCGGAGGCGTCCGTTCCGATGGTCAGCGTGCCGGTGAGCGTCCCGCCCCCGGAAACGAGCGTCGCGGTGATGTTCACGGCCGCCGTACCAACCGCGTTGCCGGAGACATCCTGCAACTGGACGACGGTGGGGGGAGCCATGGCGACCCCACTCTGGGCGGTCGCGGGCGGCGGGGTCGTGATCGCCAACTTCGTCGCGGCGCCTGCCGTCAGGTTCACGTTCGCGGAGGATACGCCAGTGAGGCCGGGGCTGGTGAACTGCAGCGTGTACGCCCCGGCGAGCCCCGTGATGCTCAGCACGTTGAAGGTGGCTTGGCCGGACGCGTTGGTGCCAACCGTGGTGAGCCCACTCAGAGTGCCACCCGGCCCCGATGCGATTCCAACCGTGATGGCGACACTCGTGGGCGTGGCGACAGGGTTGCCGTTGACGTCGAGCACCTGGACCACCGGCGCCCGCGACAGCGCCGCACCGTTGACCACCGAGCCCGACGGCTGTGTGATGATGCTCAGCCCACCGGCTCCACCCGCGACCCCGGTCGCCGTGAACGTGACGGGATTGGGGGTGATCCCGGCCGGAGCCGCCGTCGCTGTCAGCGTGTTGGGGCCGGCGACAGACCCGAGCGTCCACGACGTCGCCGAGGCCAGGCCGCTTCCGTCCGTGGCCACCGCCGCGATCGGGAGGACGGACCCGCCGCCGGAGGCCACCGCAAAGGTCACCGCCACGTCGGAGACGGGGTTGTTGCTCGCGTCGCGCACCAGCACTCGGGGGGCGACTGGAACTGCGCTCCCAGCCGTGGCCGTCTGCCCATCGCCCTGACTGACCGTCATCTGCGTCGGCGCACCCGCGGTGATCGTCACCGTGTTGGATACGACGGAGTTCAACCCGACGCTACTGAACACAAGGGTGCGCCCGCCGGTGGTACCTGTGATCGAGAGGCCGGAGAAGGCCAACAGCCCGGCGGCGTCGGTGTTGCGGGTCGCGGTGCCGCCCAGAGTGCCCCCGCCGCTATTGATCGCCACGGTCACCGATCGAACGCCGGCTACGGGATTCCCGGCGGCATCCTGGACCTGGACCTGCGGCTGTTGGGCGAAGGCGACGCCGTTTTGCGAGGTGGTCGAGGGCTGCGTGGTGATCGCCAGTTTCGTGGCAATGCCGGCCCCGATGGCGATGACTGCGCTGGTATCGGGCGTCAGACTTCCCGACGTGAAGCGGATGGTATAGGTGCCGCTGGGGCCGGTGACCGCGAGGTTGGTGTAGGTCGCCACGCCGCTCACCGTCGTCGCGGTGAGCGTACCCCCGAGCGTGCCGCTGCCGCTCGCGAGTCCCGCCGTCACCACGGTCCCGCTCGTATTGACGGCGTTTCCGAAGACATCGGTGAGCCGAACGGCAGGCTGCGTGGCCAGAGGCACGCCACTCTGCGCAGAAGTGCTGGGCTCGGTCTGGACCTGCAGGCGCGCCGCCGCGCCGGAGGAGCCCGCGGCGCTGAATGTCAGTGAACTGGGCGTGAGGCCAGCCGCCGCCGCGGTGATACTGTTGGCCCCTGCCACCGTGCCCAGCGTCCACTGGGTGAGGGAAGCGATGCCGGAGCCATTCGTGGAGACCGGTGTTACCGGCAGAATGCTGCCCCCACCACCCGCCACCGCGAACGTGATCACGACTCCCCCGACCGGGTTGCCGTTCGCGTCGGTCACCTTTACTGACGGTGGCGAGCCGACGGGAAGGCCTGCTGTCCCGTTCTGGCTCAGTGGGGCGTTGGCAAGGAGCGTTGTCGCCGTGGAGGAATTGCCGGTCGCCTGGAAGGTGACCGAGAAACCGGACGAGGTCGCGATGAGCGAGTTGCTCCCTGCCACCGGACCGAGCGTCCACTGCGTAGCCGCACGACCGTTGGTATCTGTCGTGGCCGAAGTCGGGGCGGTGGTTCCGCCTCCCGTTGCCACGGCAAAAGTCACATTCCTGCCCGGTACACCATTCCCGGTCCCATCGAGCAGCCGGACCACCAGCGAATCGGTCAATGGCACGCCGACCGCGCCGAACTGGTTATCACCGGTGACCTTGATCAGCGAGGTCGGAGCGGCGGGAAGTGCCGTCATCGCGAACACCACCGGCGAGCCCTTGAGCGTGCCCGCGGTGGCGGTGGCTCCCTGGGGCCCAGCCGTGGGCCCCAGCGTGCGCGCCGTCGCCGCCGTGCCGGTGCTTCCGGTACTGTTCGACGCCGGGGAGACCGCCCCGCCACTCGTCGGCCCCCACGTGACAGCGCTCCCGCTCACAGCATTGCCGAATCGATCCGTGATCTTGACGATGAGGGAGTCCGGCAGGGCCGCCCCGACCTCGGCCGATTGATTATTGCCTCGCACCACAAAGACCGTGTCCGCTGCCGCCGCCACTGCCGTCGCATCAAAATTCAGGGTCAGGGCACCCCCGGAGGTCGCCCCGACCACCATCGCCTGCATGCGCTGGGCGCCGGCAGTCGATCCGAGAAGCCAGCGCGTTCCGGTGCGCCCGTCGGCATTCGTGAGGCCGGTGTCCGGTACGGCATCGCCGCCGCCGAGCGTCGGCGTGAAGGCGACCTTGATGCCCTCGACGGGCCTGGACTCGGAATCGGTGATGCGAACGCGGAGGGAATCGGGGAGGGGTGTCGCCACGGTCGCCGTCTGGGCATTGCCGGACCCGAGGGTCAGGGCGGCCGGGAGTCCCTCGCTGGGCAGCGTCAAATTGTCGCTGCTGCAGGTGACGGCTGCGGCGGCAAGGACGATGGGCCAAACGAGCGGACGAATCCTCATCGACAAAAGGCGTGGCTCGGTGTCTGGGGAAGGGCGCTAGACCCCATCAAATCGGGCACATGCCGTGCCCGGTCAGGGGGAGATATGGTA
>SPDF01000268.1 GCA_004525055.1 Gemmatimonadales bacterium
AGCGTGTCGTTGCGGACACGTACGCCGCGAAATTCGAACTCAAGCGAGGTCACGGAGTCTGGACCGAGCCGCGAAATAAGCCACGCCGTTCCGTTGCCCGAGAGACCACGTACCGGGCCACCGGCCAGCCTCACCGAACCGGAGTCCCCCCACCATCCCTGCACCAGCACCTTCCCCACCCACCGGAGCGCTACCGCCGCACTGGGACGCACCTGGATCTGGCCACCTGGGGCTAGCACCGTGTAGGTCCCGTCCATCGCCGAGCTGTCGGACGGATAGATCGTCAGACCAAGGGCGGTGTCGCCGGCAGCCGCCCGGACGTCGAGCCGGCTCGGGCCGACGCACCATCGACCGGTCACCGGCATGGTAACCAGGACGGCGGTGGTATCTCCGGGGCTCGTCCAACGCGCCGTCAGGGTCCCGCTTCCACCCAGCGGATTACACCCCGCGACGAGCAGGAATGCCAGCATCGACACCGCTGATTGCCTCACCTGGTGCCCGCGGGAATACCGAGCTGCCGCCGCACTTCGTCGCGCTGCATCGTGTAGGGCGCCAGCTGGGTGATGAACCCCTCCGGAATCGGACAGGGTTTGAGGTTCGTCCGGTCCACGCAGACCAGCACCATGTGTCCATCGGCGCAATGCGTCCCGTCGGGCCGCCGCACAACCTCGAACTCAATCGTCATCGAGGTTCGACCGACCCGCCCGATGTAGGCCGCCACCGCGAGGTGATCGTCGAGCCGAGGCGGCGAATGGAACTCGGTGTGGACCTGCACCCGTGGCAGGAAGACGTCGTACTGGTCGAAGACGGTGCCGAACGGAAGACCAGCGGCGCGGAAGAGTTCCGTCTCGGCCAGTTCGAAGAACCGGACATAGGAGCCGTAGAAGATGATGCCGGCGAAGTCGACGTCAGACCAGCGGACGTACTCTTCGATGATGAAGGGTTTGGGCATGGAGAGAAGATAGCTAGCGCGGCGCCCCAAACTGAATGTCGAATCTCAACCCACTCGCCGGGCCCTGGAGCGGAACACTGAAATCGAACCGGACGATGCCGTTGAAGAACGAGATACCGGCCCCCACGCCGACCAGCGGCCGCTGCGAGAATACGCTGCCCAGTTCCCCCGCCTGCCCGACATCGGCGAAGAGTACCGGCCGGATCTTCCCCTTGAGCGGCGTCCAGTCGCCCTGCATCGACCAGAACGCCTGGCCCTGGTAGGTGCCATAGTTGAAGCCGCGCACCGGCTGCAGACCGCCGAGGCGAAAGGCCAACTGGGGAAGGGGGTCAGTGGTGGCGACCCCACCACGCCCCGTGAGCGTGACGCCGCGCAAGCCGAAGACCCGCTGCCGGACTTCCGCCATGAACCGACCTGACGTCCCCGCCTCACCCCCGAGCCCCTCGGCACCGATGCGCCAGGTCCCGGTGCCCGCTACCCCACTCAGTGTGGCCATCACTCCCACGAAGAACCCTTCGGTTACCGCCGTGTTCGGCGGGAAATCGCCGCTGCCACCGAGAAAATCGTTGACGGCGCTGCGCGCCTCGGTGGCCACGCTCTGCTGATCCTCGACCCGCGCCTGAACGTCCAGTTCCAGTCCGCGTCCCATGGACGTCTCATAGCCGATGCGCCCGCCCTGGGCCAGGTAGTAGTCGGCGTCGTCATGGGCGGCAAAGACGCCGTTCAGCGAATTCCCGAAGGTATTCACCTTGAAGAAGGGCTCAACCTCGCCGATGGAGCGATAGCCTTCGAGTCGCCAGCGCCCGGAGGGCGCCTCGCGAATCAGCCCCAGTTGCCCAGTCAGCCGCGCGTCTGAGAGGCCGAATCGCAGAGTGGCCTGTGCCCTGGTAAAGGACCACCCCGGGACGTCGACCGCGTACCCATAGCCGAACGACGGCCCCTGCACCCGGTTGTAGCGGAAGATGTCGGCGAACGCCTCGTAGTTGACGCCGCCCGGCTTGATGCCGGTGATGTCGGACGGCAGATCTTCCGCCAGCAGGGCGAGTTGCGCCTGCACCTCACGCACCTGTTGGTCCTCCTGCGGATTCAGGTCCAGCTTGAGCGAGTCCCCCCAGGCGGCGTAGCTCTTCAAGGTGTCCACGGGGGGGCGGTGCACTTCGTATCGGCCGTCTGCCCACGTCCCCGACCGGACGACGGGAGCCAGGGAATCGGATTCGCGGTCCATCGTCCGCTGGGCACCTGAGTCTGGCGGCGGCGTGTCGAAGACCACGGGCCGGCCGTTGTTGATGTCGTAGTCCCAAAAGGTGGTGATGGCCTCGAATGGGATGACGATGTCGCTGATGATCGGAATCTGCAGGGTGCCCGAGAGCACCTGCCGCGACGGCATCCAGTACTGCTCGTCCTGCAAGCCGTACTCGAGGTCGGAGTCCACCGTGAGGATGCGGTTGATGAACGAATTGGCCTTCTTGGCGCCGCCCATCGTGTCGATGTCCGGATCGTCGTCGTCCCGATCGACCCAGAGTTCGTTGCCCACGTACCGAAAGGTGAACCGGGCAACTTGCGCCGTGGCGGAGTCGAGCCAGATCGTGCCGGCCACCAGGGAGGGCCCGGGGCGTGCGGGGACGATCTCAACCGCGTAGAGGCGGAGGGAGGTGCCCCTGGCAGTGGTGAGACCGATGCTGTCGGTCAATTTGTAGCGGTACCACTCCGGCCCGTCGGCCGCGAGGGGATGGAGCGCTGCGCGCGTTGGGAAATCGTTCCCGAAGATCCGGACAGAGTCCCCCAGACCCCGGGGGACGAACCAGGGCCGGCTGAAATCGCTGGAGAGGGTGACATCCTTCGACCGACTCGCGGTTCGGCGCCCGAGAATATCCAGGCGAAGATCGTTCGGCGCCTGCCAGTGTACCGTTCCCTCCTGCTCCTCGACGGCGTAGGTGGGTACCCGAGCCCACTTGCGCTTCCCGAGGGAGAATGACACCCGATAGCGCAGCTTGGCGGTATAGTCGGAGACGGTTGTGTCGTCGGCGGCGTGCCGCTCCTGCGCGCGGGTCACGAGCGCGCGAGCTGCCTCGGAAGAAAAGGTCGGGAGCGTGTCGGCGGGAGTTCCTGATGCGGCGGACGGAGCGGACGGAGCGGCGAGAACGACCGCGGCGATCAGGAGGCCGAGGCCCACCGGCTCCGCCCGTCACGATGAAGGCCGTAGGCCTTCAGCCGGCGCCACAGGGTCGTGCGGCTGATGCCGAGACTCTTGGCGGTGTCGGCGAGCTTCCATCCGTGGGCGTCGAGCGAGGCCACGATCGCTTCCTTTTCGCGTGCGGCCAG
>SPDF01000390.1 GCA_004525055.1 Gemmatimonadales bacterium
CACCGAAGCGATGCTCAACCTCGACATGGTCGGCCGGCTGAAGAACGACAAGCTGATCGTGTACGGAACCGGGACCGCCACCGAGATCCCCGCGCTCCTCGACTCACTGAACTGGTACGCGAAGTTCGATCTCCGCCCCCAACCCGAGGGCTACGGCCCGAGCGACCAGACGTCGTTTTACGCCGCCAAGATCCCCGTCCTCCACTACTTCTCGGACCTGCATGGCGAATACCATCGGAGTACGGATGACTGGGACAAGATCAACGCCACGGGACTGGTGCGGATTGCGGACTTTGCGGCGGCCATGGCGACGACGCTCGGCAACCGGCCGACCCGCCTGACCTTCGTCGATGTCCCACCTCCGGCGCCCAAGGGTGGTGCTGCGGCGACCCCTGGCTACGGCGCATACCTCGGCACCGTGCCGGACATGGCCTCCGGCGAGGGCGGTGGTGTCCTGATCACCGGCGTGTCGAAGGGCAGCCCCGCCGAATTGGGAGGCATGAGGGGCGGCGACAAGATCACCAAGATCGGCGACTACGATGTCCCGGACTTGGTGGGCATGACCGACGCACTTCGTGCCTACAAGCCGGGCGACAAGGTCGTCATCATCGTCATCCGCGATGGCAAGGAGCTGGGACTCGACGTCACGCTGGGCAAGCGCGGCGGATGAGCAAGCCGGTGCTGGACGCCGACCGGGTCGTTGCCGCGCTGCGCGGCGCGTTTACCCACGATGCCGGTCGGCAGGCCCTGCTCCAGCTCGCGGCCGACCGGATCCGCGACGCGGGTCCGCCGTACACGTCGGTGTACCTCTACATGCTCCACGACTCGGAGTTGGTGCTCGAGACGTGGAGCGGCCGGGCCACCGAGCACACGCGCATTGCGGTCGGAACCGGCGTGTGCGGCAGCGCGGTGGCTACCGGCGAGGACCAGAACGTCGGCGACGTTCAAGCCGTCGGGAATTATCTCGCCTGCAATCTCGAAACCCGCTCAGAACTTGTCGTACTGATCCGGCGGGGGGCGGCCATTCTCGGACAGATCGACGTGGACAGTGACGTCCCCAACCCATTCACACCGGCGGAGGAAGCATCTGTCCGCCAGGTAGCGGACGCCCTCGCCGTCCTCCTGTGAAAGCCTGGTCCTCCTCCCGCTTTTCCGTCGCCCTCCCATCCGGCCACCGATTCCCGATCGCCAAGTACGAGGCGGTACGCAACGGGGTGGTGGCCCGCGGCCTTCTCGCGGCCACAGAGATCCATGAGCCCGATCGGGTCGAGCGCACCGCGCTTGCGCTCGTCCATACCCCCGACTACGTGGCGTCCATTGAAGCCGGCACGCTGGCCGAACCAGCCGTGCGCCGCCTCGGGTTCCCTTGGGGGCCGGGACTCCGTGAACGATCGTTCCGGACGGTTCAGGGCACCCTCGAAGCGGCGCGGGACGCGCTGTCACAGGGCGCCGGCCTGAACCTCGCCGGTGGGACACATCACGCCTTTGCCGAGCGGGGCGAGGGGTTTTGTGTGTTCAATGACGTGGCCGTGGCCACGAGGGTCCTGCAGCGCGAGGGACAGCTCCGCCGGGTGGCGGTGGTCGATCTCGACGTGCACCAGGGAAACGGCACGGCACGGATCTTCGAGGACGACGAGGACGTCCACACCTTCTCGATGCACGGCGAGCGCAACTACCCGTTCCACCGCGAACAGAGTCGACTCGACGTCGAGCTGCCCGACGGCACCGGCGACGACACCTACCTTGCCGCCCTCGACCGGTCTCTCGACCAGGTGCTGGACGAGGCGGCACCGGAGCTCGTGTTCTACCTGGCCGGCGCCGATCCCTTCGAGGGTGACCGGTTCGGTCGGCTCAGCCTTTCCGTGGAAGGACTCAGGGCCCGGGACCGCCGTGTCTTTAGCGCCTGCATGCGACGCGGGGTGCCTGTGGCCGTCACGCTCGCCGGCGGTTACGCCGAGCGCATGGACGATATCGTGACGATCCACACGAATACCGTGGAGGAACTGCGTGCCGCCTTCGGCTGAGACCGTTCTCAGAGATGTCCGCGGGATCGCCCTCTTCGAGAGGCGCGTCGGCAGCGGACCGGCCACTGTGGTGCTGCACGGCGGGCCCGGCGCGCACCACGACTACCTGCTTCCGGGATTTGACGCCCTCGCCACCGGCCGCACCCTCATCTATTACGATCAGCGGGGTGGGGGCCGTTCCGCCGTG
>SPDF01000282.1 GCA_004525055.1 Gemmatimonadales bacterium
CGTCACCGCCAGCAACTCCTTCCTGTCCATCCGCATGATGAACCGTCGGCTGACGGAGCTGATCATCTTGACGGCGCCGGCGATGCCCATCCTGGCCGATTGCTGCGCCATGTATCCGGCGTTGGAGAGCTTCAGCGCCCGCAGGTAGTAATAGTCCATGCCGCTCTCGGTGAGATCTGCGACGAGGTCGGCCAGCGCCTCGCGGTGCTCCTCCGGATTCTCGGCCGCTTCAAGGGCCTCGAGAACCGCGAGCATCCGAACCTCTGATTCCTCAGCGTGATGAAATCGAAGCGAGGGCCCGCCGGCGGAGTCGCCGGTGGCGCGTTTCGGCGACTTCTTGGTGGGGGAGGCCATGGGGGTCCGATCATGAGTGTCGAGGGGGCCCGCGACTGGGCCTGATTCTGTCTCGCCTTGTAAGTTACCCGAGATCGGTCGTTCCCGGGTCGGCTTTCGCTGGCACCCTTCCCTGCCCCGCCGTACATCCGCCGTTCCTCGACAGGAGCATCTGTGGCCGTAACCTATGCCCGCCGACTCGGCCTCTTCTCCGGCACCATGTCGGTCATCGGTGGCATCATCGGCGCCGGCATCTTCCTCAATCCAGCCATCGTAGCGCAGCGGGTCGGCACGTCCGCCGCTACCATCGGCGTCTGGGTGGGTGGCGGGTTCGTGGCGCTGATCGGGGCGTTCATCTACGGCGAGTTAGGACAGCGGCGGCCCAAGGTTGGCGGCGGTTACGCCTATCTTCGCGAAGCGTTCGGCCCTTTCCCCGCCTTTCTCTATGCCTGGGGACTGTTGTTGATCATTGCCCCGGGTGCCATCGCCGCGGTGGCGGTCACCTTCGGCAACTACGCTGCGGCGCTCTTCGACGTCTCGCCAGAGATCGCGCGGCCCGCCGCCGTGACGGCAATCCTGCTGCTGACGCTCGTCAATTGTATCGGCGTTAAGTTCGGAGCGCTGACGCAGAATGTCTTCACCGTCCTCAAGCTGGCCGCGATCGGCATGGTGGTCGTCGCGGGCTTCTTCGCGCTGGGAACTCCTCCCCCACCCTGCATCGATTGCGCGGCGCTGACAGCGCCCGCGGGTGGGGGTGCGCTGGTCGGTGCCGTCGCGGCGGCGCTGGTGCCGGTGCTCTTTTCCTATGGCGGGTGGCAACAGACGAACTTCATCGCCGAGGAGATCATCGAACCGGAGCGGAACCTGCCGAGGGCGCTGGTGCTGGGTGTGGTGGTCGTGGTGCTGGTCTATGTGCTGGCCAATGCGGCGTACTTGGGCGCGCTCGGCGTGACAGGTCTCGCGGCGAGTTCGGCCCCGGCGGCGGATACCATGGAGGCGCTGCTCGGCCCGGCGGGACGCATCATCATCACAGCGGGCATTGTCTGCTCCACCTTCGGATTCCTGAACCTCGTAATTCTGGTGACGCCGCGAGTCTTTCAGGCGATGGCCGCAGACGGACTCTTCTTCGAACGGTTCGCCCGACTGCATCCCACGTACCGGACTCCCGTGCCCGCCATCGTCTTCCTGGGCGTGTGGTCCGCGGCGCTCGTCTACACCGGCAAATACAGCGCACTCCTCGATTATGTGGTCTTTGCCGACTGGATCTTCTTTGGGCTCACGGCGCTTACGCTGGTGGTATTCCGGCGGCGGGATGGAATGGCGGGAGTCCGGTTCAGCGTGCCGGCCTTCCCGGTGGCCATGACCATCTTCGTGGCAGTGGCCGGGTACGTAGTGGTGGGGTCGATCCTGTCGAATCCGGGGAACGCAGTTCGTGGGGCGGGACTGCTGGCGCTCGGTGTACCCATCTATCTCTACTGGCGCTCGACATGAGTTCTGTCATGGCGAGGAGGCCCCGCAGGGGCCGACGAAGCGATCTCAATCTCGAACCAGTTTGCTTCGGCCTCCACGAGGCCTCGCAATGACAGAAGTGGGTGCAATAGCGACCTAGGTCTTCCGCAGGCTGCCCCACGCGTTCCGCCAGTTCCGGCGCATCCGTTCGAGGCCTGGGCGCGCGAGTGGCGTGTCCCCGAACCGGGCTTCAAATTCACCCTCGGTCATCCTGTCGAAGAAGGCCTCGTCCGCCCCTCGCAGTTCGCCGCGGTCTCGGAACTCAGGGATCGTGGCTTCCGTCGCAAAGCGCAAGTTCCAGGGACAGACATCGTTACAGATATCGCAACCGAATGCCCAGCCGCCTAATTGGCCGGCCAGTTCGGCGGGAATCTCCTTCTTGTACTCGATCGTGAGGTACGAGATGCATTTGGTGGCGTCGAGGATGTAGGGCTCGACGAAGGCATCCGTCGGGCATGCGTCGAGACACTTGGTGCAGCTGCCGCAGTGATCGGTTGCGAAGGGTGGGTCGACGTCCAGCGGCAGGTCGGTGAATATGCTCCCGATGACGAACCAGGAGCCGAGGCCGGGGCGGAGGAGCATGGTGTTCTTGCCGATCCAGCCGAGTCCAGCTCGCTCCGCGAGCTCCCGCTCAGGGACCGGGCCGGTATCGACGTATGGCCGTGCGGTCTTGGCCCCATGCTCCAAAAGCAATTCTGCTAACTGATTGATTCTCTTGAGGGTAATTATGTGGTAGTCAGTGCTACGACTATATCTGGCTGTTCGCGGAATCGAATCGGCGTGAGCGGTTTCCGGATAGTAGTAGTTATCGAGAATAACAACCGCCCTTCTGGCCTCGCGATCGATCAGCCGGAGGTCCTTCCTCTTCTTCGCCTGGCGGTTGATGTAGCGCATGTTGCCGCCGTAACCCTGCCGGAGCCAGCGGTCGAGCGCATCCCCACGGCTGGAGGGTCCGAGGTCGGTAATGCCACAGGCCACGAAGCCGAGTTCGGCGGCGCGCGCCTTCACCTCCTGCGCGGTGAGAGTCACGCGGACGGCGTCGTCGAGGAGAACGAACCCGGCACCGGATCGTGGCCGGTAATTATGCGGGCACCCCGAGCGTACGTGATGTAGGAAATGGCCCACTCGATCATCACCAGCAGCCGATTGCGGAAGCCGATGAGGAAGAAGATGTGGACGAAGACCCAGGCGAACCACGCGACGAAGCCCCCGAAGTGAAGCCGACCCAGATACGCCACCCCCCGCCCCCGGCCGATGACGGCCAGCTGACCCCGGTCCCGATA
>SPDF01000076.1 GCA_004525055.1 Gemmatimonadales bacterium
GCGGGGAAGCGGGGAAGCGGGGCCGAAGTTGCCTCTGAAGCGCTGGCTAGGCCAGCCCGGTGCCAGTTGGTCGTGGTTGAATTGCCCTCGACAGGCCCCATATCAGCCTGCCCGGGTGATCCCGGAGGGCCTCAAGTTCGCCCCAATCGGCCGACGTGAAGAAGCCAAGCTCTTTGGCCAGAATGAGATAGACGTGTACCTCGGCGATCGATCCCAGTGAGATATCCAAGAATCGACGAAACTCACGGGGCTCCCGCTTTGCCGAGCCCTCGGCAATATTCGCCGAAACGGAGACGGCGCCCGTCGGATTTGAGCGATAGGCCCGTATCGTTCCTGGACAGGCCACGCCTTTGTCACCTGGTACACTTCCAGAGTCAGGGCTTGGGCCGACTGCCAGGCCTTCAGGCCCTCGTGACGGGCTCGTGGGCGACGCCCCTGCTTTTCTATCTGAGGCATCTTCAAATATGAGCCGCGAACGGGAGGGGGCGTAACCAGTAAATCGCCGTGCGGCTCAATAACCCCCGACTTTGCTCGTCGAACGCTTCCCCGCTTCCCCGCTCCCCCGCTTCCAGCCTTCGGCAATCATCCGCTCAACTTCTTCAACGGGCATCGCCTTCGCGAAGAAGTGCCCCTGCCCCAGTTCACAGCCAAGGGTCACGAGCGCTTCCCGCTGTGCGGCGACCTCCACCCCTTCGGCGATCGTCTTCAGCTTCAGCGTGTCGCCGAGGCCGATGATGGCGCGGGCCAGCGCCGACTTCTCCAGCCCTGCTCCGACATCGTCGATGAACGGCTTGGCAATCTTCAGGATATCGATCGGGAATCGCTGCAGGTAGCTGAGCGAGGAATAGCCGGTGCCGAAGTCGTCAATGGCGAGCCCGACGCCCAGCGACTTGAGGGCGCGGAGCTGCTGTTGAGCCGAATCGGCCTGCTGCATCAGCACGCTCTCAGTGATCTCGAGGACCAGTGCCGACGGGTCCACACCGGTCAGACCAAGTGCCCGGCGCGTCTCGTGAACCAGGTCCGGCTCCTGGAGCTGCCGCCCCGAAAGATTGACGCTCATCGCCCAGTTCGTGTCCGGGTACGCCACGCGCCACCGATGGATCTGGCTACACGCCTCACGAAGCACCCACTCACCGAGCCGGACAATCAGCCCAGTCTCCTCCGCCAGCGGGACAAAATGGCCCGGCAACAGATGCCCGTATTCCGGGTGGTTCCACCGGACCAGCGCCTCGAACCCGAAGATCTCGCCGGTCTGCAGGTGCATGATCGGCTGATAGTGGAGGACCAGTTCTTCGCGCTCGATGACCCCTCGCAACGCCGCCTCCATCTCGAGCCGGTGGCGCGTGTCGGAGGCCATCTTCGATTCGTACGTCGCGAATCGTCCCTTGCCTTGCCGCTTGGCGGTGTACATCGCCAGGTCGGAATTGCGCATCAGCTCGTCGGCGGACTGATCGCCCGCCGCCGTGGCGATGCCGAAACTGAGCGACACGTGCACTTCGTTGTGGCCGAGCTGGAAGGGCACCAGCATCGCGCCGGCGAGCCGGTCGACCAGCACCGCGGTGCCGTCGTTGCCCTGGACATCCTCGATCAAGATGCCAAACTCGTCGCCGCCGAGCCGAGCCACCGTGTCCGTCGAGCGGGCGCAGGCGAGGAACCGTTCCGCTGTCAACCGCAGCAGCTGGTCACCCTCGGCGTGGCCCAGGCTGTCGTTGACCTTCTTGAAGTCATCGAGATCGAGGTAGAGGACGGTGATCTCGCGGCCCTGACGACGTGCGAGGGCCAGGGCGTGGCTGACGCGGTCGCGGAAGAGCGCCCGATTGGCCAAGCCGGTGAGTGAATCGTGGAAGGCCTGGTGGACCAGCTCGTCGCGCAGGCGCTGCCGTTCGCTCACGTCCCGGATGTTGAGGACGATCCCCCGCACGGTGGGTTCATCGATGAGATTGGTGGCGATCGTCTCGGTGTGCAGCGCGGAACCGTCGGGCTGGCGGAATCCCCACTCGATCGGGGCCGGCAAGCTTGAAGCCCCGCAGGCATCACGCAGAAAGGCGAACGCACGATCGCGGTCCTCCACAAGCAGGAGCGACTGGAGCGGCAGCCCCAGCAGCCGCTCGGGATCGTACCGCAGGACGCGCGAGGCCGAGGGACTGACGTATTGGATGGTGCCGTCGGACTCGACCACGAGGATGACGTCCGACGAATGCTGTACCAGCGAGCGAAATCTGGCCTCGTTCTGCTTGGCCGCGGTCTCGGCGAGCAGGCGGACGTTCTGGCGTACCGCCAGCAGCTGCCGAACGACGACGAGGCCGGTGATGACCAGCGCCCCCACGGCGAGCTCGGTCACCGGCTGCCGACCGGGCTTGAACGCCTCGAACAGCAGGAGGCCGAAGGTGATCCCGACCGCGAGGTAGGGCAGCGGGCTGAGCGGCTGCGACCGTGGCTGATACTCCTCGGTCCCTACCGTTCGAGGCACTGGCCAGCGAGCGTAGAGCTCAGCACTCGCGATCATCAACAGGTACACCATCAGATACACCGCATCCACCAACGTGGCGCCACGCTCGCCGGTCTCGGACGCCACCAGCACGAACGTGAGATCGGCGATGACGCTCAGCAGCACGCCTCCGACGAGCAGTCCGAACGCCCAGCGATTGCGGTCAATCGGCCCCCGCAGCAGCACGGAGGTGATGCCGAGCAGGACCAGCAAGTTGGCGAGCGGAAAGGCGTACGTGATCACGGTCGCACCGATGCCTGGCACGAGCCCCGGGGCGCCCGGAAGTACGGTGAAGTACCAGATCATCACGCCGCCACCGACGAGCACCATCGTGGCGTCGAGGACGAACTTCCACCACTCGAGATGGATCCGACGGGAGAGCGGGAAGGCCAAGAGGGCGGCCAGCAGGAACATACTGTCCGAGAGGTAGAAGAGATCCGCCCAGCTTACCGCCGGGCTTTCCCCACGCGCCAGGACGTAAGAAACCGAGATGCCGTTACCAACGAGGACGGCCAGCGACCCGATACCCATGAGCCGGAGCGCACGGCGCACACCAGGATCGAGCACCATCCGCGTGGATGCGAGGAAGGAGAGGATGGCCAGTGTCGCATTAAGCGGCATGAAGGCGGCGTTGCCCACCAGATCCCGGAGCCCGGCACTCCCGATTCCGGAGCGCTCCCAGAACAGGTAGGCGAGAGCATAGACGGCCGTCAGCAACGCCGCGGGCCCGACGGGCGGGAATGTGCTTCTCCGCGTCCATCGATCCGGGGTTGCGTTCACGACGTCAGCAGTCGTCATCTGGCCGTCCAGGTCGCACCATTCGGGAGCCTCAGAACCGGGTATCCACGTGGTAAATCCCTCTCAGGCGCCCATTTACGCACGGGTTCCGGGGGCCGGGAGGTCGATTCCCTTGCAAATCCGAAGCCTGAATCCGTCCGGCAGGCACCCTGCCGGGGGGGCCGGGAGCCCCCCTATACTCTAGGGATGAACTCCCAAGACCTCCTGGCAGGCCTCCTGACGGTCGCCGTCGGCGCCATCTCCGGCGGGCTCACCAACGCGATAGCCATCTGGATGCTCTTCCACCCCTATGAAGAGCGGGGGCGCTGGCCCCTGCGGTTGCATGGGGCCATCCCCAAGAACAAGGCGCGGCTGGCCAAGAGCATCGGCAAGACGGTGGGCGAGAAGCTCATCACGCCCGCCGACCTCTCACAGCGGCTCTCGGCTCCCGAGGTTCGGGCGGCGTTTGACGGCGCACTCAGCGGGTTTCTGGACGAAGTGTTGGAACAGGAACGCGGTCCATTGATCGACTTGATCCCCACAACCATGGCGACCGACCTTGACGGATGGGTCAATGAGATTGGGGAGCGGGTTGCGGATGAGCTCGCCGCGTACATGGCTGGCCCCGCCTTCGAGGCCCAGGCCGAGCGTTGGATGGCTCAGTGGCAGGCAGAATACGGTGATCGGCCGATCGGCGAGCTGCTCACTGCGGACCGGCGCAGCGCGTTCGAGGAGAGGGTGGACGGGTGGCTGCGGCAGTTTACCGAGGGGGAGGACCTCGAGGGTGCCCTCCGGCACTTTGTCGATGTGCAGTTGGAGCGGCTCGGGCATGATGGCGAACCGCTCATCGATCGACTTCCACCGGGTCTCCTGGGGACCGTCGAGGCGTCGATCAGCGACTACCTGCCCGTGGCGATCGAGCGGATCGGCGCCGTGCTCGCCGACCCCGACTCCAAGGGAAAGATCCACCTTGCGCTCCGGACGGCGTTCGACCGGGCGGTGCGCGACCTGCTCCTGCACGAGCGCCTGCTGGCCAAGCTCGTCGTGACTGACCAGACATTTACACGGTTGCTCGACGGGTTGGAACGTGAAGGGTTCGAGCGCTTTGCCGAGTCGCTCGGGACCCCGGAGATGCGCGGGCAACTGACGCGCGCAGTGAACGACGGCCTCGTCAGCTTCCTGCGGATTCCACTCCGGGACCGCCTGGCCGGCATGGGGCCCGGAAAGCAGGCGGCGCTGGCCGGCACGCTCGGTGACTGGCTCGTCAAGGTCGCGCGCGATGACGCGACGCAAACCGTGGCCCGCCGGGCCGTCGGCCGCCTCCTCGACGCCACCGAGCGTCGAACCTGGAACGACGTCCTCGGGGCGGTGCCGCCTGCGCGCGTGGCACGTTTCGTTGCCGAGGCCGCTGGCGGCGCCGAAGGGCGCCGCTGGGTAGCCGATACCGCGCAGAGCGCGATCCGGGCGCTGCTTCGCCGCCCCATCGGCCGGCCCTCGACCTGGCTCGGTCCGCAGGCAACCCAGCGGGTGCGTACCAGCATCCTGAACGCCGCCTGGGGCTGGACCGAGCGACAAGTCCCGGGCATCGTCGCCCAGTTCAAGGTGCAGGAGATGGTCGAGCAGAAGGTGCTGGGGTTTTCGACGCAGCGAATGGAGGAGATCATCCGCAACGTGACCCAGCGCGAACTCACGCTCATCGTGCGGCTCGGCTACGTCCTCGGCGCGTTCGTGGGCTTGATCGCCTTTGGCATCAACCAGGCGCTGCGATAGCTCGCTTCCGACACCGCCTGCGTCGGGATGATGACGGAGGGCGCCCGCCTCCCCCTACCGTGCAGCAACGGGGGCGCGGTGCCGCCCGACTCATCACGCCGGAGGGGCGCATGGGGTTGCTGCCAGAGCCACGGGAGTTGGAAGCAGACATCGAAAAGGCGGCGCAAGTTGCCGACGGGCTGGCCGAAGCGGTCGGCAAGGGTCCGCGCCATGCGACCGCGGCGGCACGGCGGTTGACGGACGAGGAATTGACCCTGGGACTCGCGTTCCTGGCGCGCGTCATGGAGATCGCGGCGATGTCGTCGCGCGCGCTGGCTGACGTGGAACGAGAGCGGCAACGCTCGGGGGCCCGGCTCCGGTTGAACTAGGGCAGCGCGCTCCATCCCGCCCAGTCGATGGGCGCAATGACCACCCGCGTCCCGGGATGTCCGGCGACTTCTCTCGCCTCGACAGCGGTACGATACCCCGGGCGCGCGCCTGCGCTGAGGCGGGTCCCGGTGCCGACCAGGAACCGATCCGCGGCGCGCTGGTCGTCCCAGGCGATGAGCCATACGAGGGCCGGCCCCTCTGGAGATTGGTACAACCGATAGCGATCACCGGCCCAGCCGATCGGGACGGTGGTGCTGACCACCTCGTTTCCGGCCATGTCCGCGGACAGCACCGCAAGCCCCATCTCTCCCATCACATCCGATTCCCCCGGCTCTGCACCCACGGTATCCAACGGCACATCCACCGGCATGTCACGCCGTGCATACCGTTGCGGGTGCAACACCTGCTCGGTCGAGACGGGAATCGCAGCCCCGTAGGGTTGGCCAGCCTCCGCGCGGTTCCGCTCGTACCACCGGACGAACTCAGCTCCCGCCAGGTAGGGGAAAATGAGCCCTTCCTGCAGCACCCGCGGTGTTTCGGCGAAGACCTGCATCGAGCCCCGCGCGGCGAGGAGCTGTTCGCGAAAGGTCTCCCAGATCGCATCGTCGTTCAAAAGGTCCCGCCCCGGCACCATCATCTTCATCGAGGCCAGCGTCGCCTGCCCCTCGAGCATCGCCTGCGCGGCGGCCAGTCGATCGGAATCGCGGCGCTGGTGCATGATCGAATCGAGTGCCAGGTAGTCATACTGAAGGGCGTGGACCAGTTCGTGAGCGAGGACGAACTTGAACTGCGCTGACTTTACGTCACTCCCCTCATAGACGAAGAGCATTCCAGAGTCCGGGTCGAAAAACCCGGCCACCTGTTCTTCATACAGAGCGGTGAGGAGTCGGCGGATGTCGAGGCTGTCGGGAACCTGACCCAGAAGGCGGTAGACGTCGTGCATCGCGGCGAGGCGCTCAGGAGAGAGTTCCTCGTCGAGCTTCGTCGCGAGGTACGTCGCAACCTGTGCGCGCGACCGCACCGCGAACCGCGGGGGCGCCTTGAAGGGGAGGCCGACGGTCCGCTCCACGGCTGGGCGCAGGCTGTCGACCAGGCGGCCGACGGCGTCACCCGACTCGCCGGGCGCCTCCCCGCGGCACGCCGCCAGCGCGGCCGCCCCGAGGAGGGCCGCGGTTACAACCCGACGTAGGCGGTGTACCATGCGATGATTGCCGGGCCTGCAACCCACGTGGCCACGGCGCCGACGGACAAGAAGACGCCGAAGGGAACCAGCTTCTTCCGACCAAGCAGACTCAGCGGCAGGAAGATGATGGTACCGAGCAATGCGCCGAGGAAGATCGTGAGCAGCACCCCCTGCCAGCCGACAAACGCGCCGACCATGGCCATCATCTTCACGTCACCCCCACCCATCGCCTCCTCTTTCAGGATCAGCTGACCCGCGAATCCGATCAGCCAGAGGATGGCGAAGCCGGTCACCGCGCCGATGAGCGCGGGGAGCAGGGTCGAGAGACCGCCCACCAAACCGAAGAGCAGGCCGATGGCCAGCCCACCCCACGTGAATTCGTCGGGGATGATGTACTCGCGTGCGTCCGTGAGCGCGATGCCCAGGAGGATGGTGAAGAAGAACGCCCCGCGGAGCCCCTCGAGTTCAAGCGGGTAGGCCCACGCCATCGCCGCCCAGATCACGCCGGTCAGTAGCTCCAC
>SPDF01000325.1 GCA_004525055.1 Gemmatimonadales bacterium
CCACCAGCAGTGGCCGGATGTCATATATTATGGATGTCCCGCACGAGCTTGTGGCGCGGGCAGGCCGCCCATCGCCAGGGAGCTGCATGCCATCCACGCCGATCCGCCCAAGTGCGCCGCCGGCGGACTTTCCGATCTCCGTGCACTCCCGCAATCCCGGGATGCCTCTGGACCTGTCCTGGGTTCGGTCTGTCCGCGCGAACCGGAGTGCCATTGAGCGGCGGGCTGCCACCCTTCCCAAGCGGCGTACGGTCAAAAAGGAGTACCAGGCCGCCTGGCTCCTCCGTGCCATCACGCTGATGGATCTCACGACCCTGCAGGGGGACGATACCCCCGCCCGCGTGCGGCGTCTCTGCGCCAAGGCCCGGGCACCGGTCCGGCGGGACCTCCTCGTCGCCCTCGGCGCCGAGGGCCTCGGTATCCGGGTGGCGGCGGTCTGCGTATACCACAGCTTGGTGCCGGCGGCCGTCGAGGCCCTGCGCGGGACGGGCATTCCGGTGGCCGCCGTCTCCACCGGGTTCCCGGCCGGCCTGAGCCCGTTCGACCAGCGCGTCGCCGAGATCCGTGCCTCGGTGGAGGCGGGGGCCGACGAGATCGATGTCGTAATCACGCGTGGGCATGTGCTTGCCGGTGACTGGCAAGCGCTGTACGACGAGGTCAAGACGTTCCGGGATGCCTGCGGCGACGCTCACATCAAGGTGATCCTTGGCACCGGCGAACTCGGTACCCTCCGCAACGTGGCGCGGGCGAGCGTAATCGCGATGATGGCCGGCGCCGATTTCATCAAGACCTCCACCGGTAAGGAACCAGTGAACGCGACATTGCCGGTCGGGCTGGTGATGGTGCGCGCTATCCGGGACTACCTCGAGCGTACGGACAGCCGGGTGGGGTTCAAGCCCGCGGGAGGCATCCGCACGGCAAAGGACTCGCTGGACTGGCTCGCCATGATGAAGGACGAACTCGGCGCGCTCTGGCTCCGGCCCGAGCTGTTCCGCTTCGGGGCCAGCGGGCTGCTCACCGACATCGAACGGCAACTTGAGTACTTCGTAACTGGCCGGTACTCGGCCTCGCATCGGCACCCGCTGGCGTGACGTTTCCGGGCTGACGACCTAAGGACTCCACCATGGCAACCATTCCCGAAATCTTCGCCTCGATGGCGTACGGGCCCGCGCCCGAGTCCGCCAAGCCGGCTGAAGAATGGCTGGATCGGCACGGCCGGTCGTTTGGCCTCTACGTCGGCGGCGCGTGGACGGCACCGAACGACCTGTTCGCGACGGTGAATCCGGGGACTGGGCGACCGCTCGCCAAGGTGACCCAGGCGTCGGATGCGGACGTGACCCTAGCGGTTGCTGCGGCGCGCGCGGCGCAACCGGGATGGTGGGCGCTCGGCGGGCATGGCCGGGCACGGTACCTCTACGCGCTCGCGCGCGCCGTGCAGCGCAATGCGCGCTTGCTGTCGGTGGTGGAATCCCTCGACAACGGTAAGCCGATCCGCGAGTCACGCGACATCGACATTCCGCTGGTGGCGCGGCATTTCTACCACCACGCCGGGTGGGCACAGTTGATGGACCGGGAACTCCCTGGCATGGAGCCGGTCGGCGTCGCCGGCCAGATCATCCCCTGGAATTTCCCGATGCTGATGCTGGCGTGGAAGATTGCGCCGGCGCTGGCGATGGGAAACACCGTCGTGCTCAAGCCGGCGGAATTCACGTCGCTGACGGCGTTGCTCTTCGCCGAACTGTGCGAGGAGGCGGGACTCCCGGCCGGGGTCGTCAACATCATCACCGGCGATGGCCGCACCGGGGCCGCCCTGGTGGCCCACCCCGGCGTGGACAAGATCGCATTCACCGGATCCACCGACGTCGGCCGCCTCATCCGTGTCGCCACCGCGGGAAGCGGCAAGAAGCTCTCGCTGGAGCTGGGCGGGAAATCCCCCTTCATCGTGTTTGACGATGCCGATCTCGACAGCGTCGTCGAAGGGGTGGTCGATGCGATCTGGTTCAATCAGGGGCAGGTGTGCTGCGCCGGGTCGCGGATCCTGGCGCAGGAGGGGATCGCGCCGAAGCTCGAAGCGCGGTTGAAGGCCCGCATGGAGACGCTGCGCGTCGGAGACCCTCTCGACAAGGCCGTGGACATCGGGGCCATCATCGCGCCGGTGCAGCTTGAGAAGATCCGGGAACTCGTGACGCAGGGTGAGGAGGAGGGCGCCCGGATGTGGCAGCCATCGTGGAGCTGCCCCACCGAGGGATATTTCTATCCCCCCACACTGTTCACCGATGTCGCACCCTCCGCGACGATCGCGCAGGTCGAGATCTTCGGGCCGGTCGTGGTGATGATGAGTTTCCGGACCCCGGCGGAGGCTGTGGAGCTGGCCAACAACACCCGGTACGGCCTGGCCGCGAGCGTCTGGACCGAGAACATCAACCTCGCGCTCGATATTGCCCCCCAGATCAAGGCCGGCTCGGTCTGGATCAATTGCACCAATGTATTCGACGCCGCCGCAGGGTTCGGTGGGTACCGCGAAAGCGGGTTCGGGCGTGAGGGAGGCAGGGAAGGGTTGTGGGAGTATGTGAGGGAGGCGCCGAGGCGGGGGAGCGGGGACGCGGGGAAGTATGCGACGGGCAGCACGAAGCTCAGGGCAACCGGGAGCCGCTCCCTTCTGCTTTCCCGCGTCCCCGC
>SPDF01000258.1 GCA_004525055.1 Gemmatimonadales bacterium
CGCCATCGTCTTTATTCCACTCAGTGCCGGTCGCTGGGCGCCGTGAGCCGCGCGGCCGCCCAGCGACCGGCACTGAGTGGAATAAAGACGATGGCGAGGTCGGCGATGACCTGGATCACGCCGTTCCAATTGTCGCCGACCTTTCCGGTCCAGAGCCAGGCGAGGGTGGCGGTGGCAAACACCGCGAGCCACCCCGTTGCGGCGGCGACCTTTGCCCGCGGAGTGACCGGCTCCCGCTCCTCATTCGTGCCGAGCAACGCGGCTCGGATGTCTTCGAAGCCGTATCCGCGCTGGATGGCATCGCGAATGGCGCGGAACGCCGTGACTTTGCGCATCCCCGCAAGGCTGACCATGCCGATGCCGATGCCAATTCGATACAGGCTGAGAAACGCATCGCCGATCGCCCCCCAACCTGACGAGGGGAAGTACTGGAGCACGACCTCGGACATGATCACGAGCAGGAGTACGCTGCCATATCCCCCCATGTCGGTGCCGAGCTCGTGGAGCTCTCGTGCAGCCCGCGCCACCGGTGCCGGTGTCGCGGCGAGGACCGGGAGCGTCGCGCCAAGTGAAGCCGCCAGTTCTTCGCCCGAGGCGAAGCGATCCGCGGGCGACTTGGCCAGACAGCGCTCGATGGCGTGCGCCAGGGGTGCGGGGAGGTCGGGCCGGAGGCCGAGAACGGGTGGGGGTGGCTGCGTCAGGTGCTGGGCCAGTACCGCGGCGGCAGACTCTCCCTCAAAGGGCCACTGCCCCGTAGCCGCCAGGAATGCGGTCACGCCGAGCGAGTATAGATCGCTGCGGCCGTCCACCGGTTCCCCCGCCGCTTGTTCCGGACTCACCGCTCGCGCCGTGCCCACGACTTGTCCTGCGGGCGTGTCCGCGGCGTCACCGGCGACGTGCGCAATGCCGAAGTCGGTCACCATCGCCCGGCCACCTTCACGCTCCAGCAGGATGTTCTCCGGCTTGACGTCGCGGTGTACCACCCCCTGCCGGTGGGCGTACGCGAGCGCCCACGCCACCTCGCGCATGACCGCCGAGACTTCGGCGGCCGGCAAGCGCCCCAGGCGACGAATGCGCCCACCGAGAGTCTCGCCGGCGATGTATCCCATGACGAAGAACACCAGGCCGTCTGACTCCTCGACGGAGTGGATGGGCACGATGTTCGGGTGGGAGAGTCGCGCCGCGGTGCGCGCCTCGCGCAGGAAGCGGGCGCGCCGATCGGTGGATGTCGCGAGCGCCGGTGGGAGGAGCTTGATCGCCACCAGCCGGTCCAGGGCAATGTCCCGGGCGAGGAACACGATCCCCATGCCACCGCGACCAAGCTCCCGCTCGACCGCATACCGACCGGCCACCGCCTCCTGCAGCGCGAGCAGCTCCGGCGCCGGCGGTGGCGACATCAATAGATTTCCGGCACCGGCGTTGCCATGAGTTCACGCACTCGGAGTTTCCGCGGGGGCCGCCGCCGTGGCAGGAAGAACTTCTCCCGCTTCGACTTCTTATAGGGGATCTGCGCCAGGAAGTGGCTGAGGATGTTCAGCCGGGCCCGATGCTTGTCATCGGACTGCGCGATGTGCCACGGCGCCCAGGCGGTATGCGAGGCCGCGAACATGTCGTCGCGGGCGTCGGTGTAGTCGTCCCACCGGGTATAGGAGGCGAGGTCGATCGGGGAGAGCTTCCAGGTCTTGCGTCCGTCGGTGATCCGGTCATTCAATCGACGGGACTGTTCGTCCTGGCTGACCTCGAGCCAGTACTTGATGAGGACGATGCCCGATTCCACGATGAGTTTTTCGACCCCGGGAACGGCGTCCAGAAACCGGCGCGTCTCCCCCGGTGTACAGAACCCCATGACCCGCTCAACCCCGGCCCGGTTATACCAGCTTCGATCGAAGAGCACGACCTCCCCGGCCGAAGGGAAATGCGCGATGTAGCGCTGCAGGTACATCTGGGACTTTTCCTGCTCACTGGGGGCGGGGAGCGCGACGACTCGAAACGTCCGGGGACTCACCCGCTCTGTGATGGCCTTGATGACGCCTCCTTTGCCGGCGCCGTCGCGACCCTCGAACACGACACAGACCTTGAGACCCTGCTTGCGCACCCAGTCCTGCAGGTGCACCAGCTCGACATGCAGGCGTTTGAGCTCCTTCTCGTAGGCCTTCCGACGCATCTCCCCGTCATCCGAGCGCTTCTGCTTCTGCTTCTGGCCCATCGCCCCCCCCTATTCACGAAAACACGAACACTGCCGCTTCCCCGCTTCCCCGCCCTATTCCCCCGCATGGCGCTCATCACCCTGCTCACCGACTTCGGCACCGCCGACCCCTACGTCGCCGAAATGCGCGGCGTCCTCTATTCCCGCGCGCCCGGGGTTACCCTCGCCGACATGAGCCACGGCATTCCACCGGGCGATGTGCGTGCCGCGGCCTACCTGATCGGCCGTACCTGGCACCGGTTCCCCGCTGGGACCATCCACCTGGTGGTGGTCGATCCCGGAGTCGGAACGGGGAGGGCCGCCCTGGCGTTCGGGGCCGCGGGGCACTGGTTCGTTGGCCCCGACAACGGTGTCTTCACGTCGGTCATCGATCAGGCTGACGGACCGATCACCGCGATCCTGGCGCCGCCGGATGCTGCGCCCACCTTTCACGGTCGCGATCTCTTCTCACCCGCCGCTGCGGCCCTTGCGCTCGGCGCCCGGTTGTCCACCCTCGGTGAACCGCTCCCCACGGCACCCGTGCGACTCGCACTCCCGGAACCATTCTATGAGGGGAAGTCGGTGGTCGGCGAGGTCATCTCCGTGGATCGCTTCGGCAATCTTGTCACCAATCTCACCCCCGCGGAAGTCCCGCCGTACGCGGTGCTCGAGGCGGAGGATGCCGAAGTTGGTCCCCTCCGCCGGACGTTCAGTGACGTCGAGAGCGGGCAGCTCGTCGCGTATCTGGGTTCTGGTGGTCAGGTGGAAATTGCGGTGCGCGACGGCTCTGCGGCCCGCAGAATCGGCCTCGGTGTGGGCGGTCGGGTGCGGGCGCGACTGGGCTGACCGGTTCAGTCCACCCACTCGACCGTGACGCCGCCGAGTGAAGTGGTCAGTGCCACGGTGAGGTGCCGGTTGGCCGTGGCGTTGTTCGTGGAGAGATATCGGTTGCCTTGCCGCGAGAATCCGACCGGCTGGAACGATGCCAGGAACTGTTCCGTGGTGATGATCACCCCGACTGTCCGGGGGATGCGAAGCGTGAGCCCCCCGACCGCCAGCGTGGCTTCCAAATCCATGTCGCCGCCCCACTCCCCCGAATAATCCAGCACGACGCTTCCCATACCCCCGTCGAAGGTCACCCGGTCGCATTGGCTGTGGCCGAGACCGAGGACCGTGAGCTCCGCAACTCCCGCGCGGAACGCCGCGGTGGTGCACC
>SPDF01000024.1 GCA_004525055.1 Gemmatimonadales bacterium
CTTCACTCGAGTGCAGAGATCCGACTCGGCGGAAATCTCGTCCCACACTTCGCTGCTCGGCTGCACCGGCAGGTCGCTCAACGTCCCGTCGGCGGTGCGGGAGGCCCATTCGGCGAGGGTGACGAGTTCGTCCTGCTTCGCCGGCTCCAGCAGGCTTTGCTGCGCGCCCGTGGCGTGCTGGAGCCGGGAGAGGCAGAGGTAGTTCCGCCACCCCTTCAGCAGCGCGAACTTCGGCGACCACCCCTCCTCCGCCAATGCCTCACGGAGCATCGGCAGGTCTTTCCCGACCAACTGCTCCTGGAGATTGATGGTATTGGTGCTGATGACCGTCCGTTCGCCGTTGGCGCGCGACCATGCCAGGGCGGGCACCAGGTAGGCGAACGACTTGCCCACGCCGGTGCCCGCCTCCAGCACCTGCACCCCGCCGTCGTTGTACCCGTCGGCGATGTGCGCCGCCATGTCGCGCTGGCTCTGACGGTCCTCATACTGCCCCAGCACGCGTGCGATGGGGCCATGCTCGCCCAGCGTCTCGACCACCGCATAGGGATCGAGCCGCTGCACCTGCCGCGCCTGCGGGACCTCGACCACGACATAGAGCCGCTCGGCGTCGTTGTCGATGATCCCGAAGCCGACTCCGCCGTCGTGCAGCCGCCCCGCCACTGCCAGGTCGGGCTCGGACGGTTCGAGATTGCCGCCGGGATGGTTGTGGAGAAACATCTGACCGCGGCGTGCCGCCCCGGGAAGGGCGAGCACCATCTGGACCGTCCCGCGGGACACCGCTCGTGCAGCGGTGACGACCCCGTTCTCGTCCACGTCGGCCACGAAGGAGACCTCGCGACCGCCGGCCGCGCGGATCTCCGAAGCCAGCAACGTGCGCACTTCAGGACTGATCCTGCCCAAGGTCACGTCTTCAATTCTTTCTTCTTGGCCGCTGGAAAGAGCACGTTGTTCAGAATCAGCCGATACCCCGGTGAATGTGGATGCATGGACAGGTCGGTCGGGGCGTCCCCGATCTGGTGCTGAGGGTCTTCAGGATCATGACCACCGTAGAAGGTCCAGGTGCCCTGGCCGTGCTCACCATGAAGATACTTGGCCCAGGGCGCACCCGGCTCATCGGCGAGGATCGTGACCCCTGGCTTGATCCGGCTCTTCCGGAACGACGTCGTCAGTCCATAGAAGTCGGGGATCGTCTCCCGGTGATTCTGGACCAGCATCGTGGCCACCGGGTCGATCTTCGCGCTGAAGCCGAAGGTGCGAAAGCTCCCAAGCTCCTGTCGCCGGCTCAGCGCGTTGACCTCGTGGCCGTCGATGTCGGAGAACTGGGACACGGTCGGGCTCAACTCGAGCCGGGCGTCCTGAAATGCGAGCGCACGGCTCCAGTTCATCTTGGTCGTCGCGTTCGGATCCATCGGTGTCTGGTCGGCGTACGCCGCCGCGATGTCCACCCCTGCCCCGGCGAGCGCCAGGTCAAGTGTCTCGGTGGCGGCGCACATCGCGAACAGGAATCCCCCCTGGTGCACGTACGCGGCGATCGCCTCGGCCACGGCACGCTTCTCCGCCGGCACATTCGGAAAGCCGTACAGGCGCGCCATGGCGGTGTTCCGCTCGACCATCTCGTTGAGCCAGGGGGCGCCAGCATAGGTGAGATAGAACTTGGAGTACTGCCCGGTAAAGTCCTCGTGATGCAGATGCAGCCAGTCGTACCGCGCCAGGCCGGCGCCGCCCGGCGCAAGCACATCCGGGTCCCAGATCTTGTCGAAATTGACGCCGGCATACCGCAGCGCCATCGTCACGGCATCGTCCCACGGGGCGGCGTTCGGCGGCGCGTAGACGGCGACCTTCGGCGCCTTCTCGAGCGGGACGGCCTCCATGTTCCCCATCTGAATCTCGGCGCGGATACCGAGCAGGGTGCCCTCGTCCAGCGGTTCGGTCGTGACGCCGGCCAGCGCCGCGTCCCGCGCCGTCACCGGATCGGACGGGAGGAGAAATGCCCCGTTGCGATAATTGAGGAACCACTCGGCGCGGCCGCCCCGTTCCAGCAACCGGAACACCACGCCGTACGCCTTGAGGTGATCGGCCTGCGAGTCGTCCATGGGAATCAATACCCAGGGCGCCTGCCATGCGGCATATCGCGGCAAGGCAAGGAAGGGAGCCGCCGCCAGGGCGCCGCCGGCGCTCCGGAGAAAGTCACGTCGCCGCATCAACTCTCCGGGATGCCGCCGCGGGCGGCGTCGAGAACCCTGCGTGCCTGCGGCACAGAGGCGCTTCCGGGGTAGGTCAGGATCAGGTGCTCGAGCAGCGCCACCGCCTCACCGTTCCGGCCGAGGGAGAGGAGGAGGCGTGCCAGCACCAGTTCGGCCGCGGGTGCGGTCGCCGGCGCCGAGGAATCGGCCGCGCTGCGCAGGAGGCGTTCCGCTTCATCAGGCTGGCCCCGCGCGAGTTCGACGCGCGCGGCCAACAGCCGCAACTCAGCGCCCCCCCCCGCGACCGGGAGTCCGTCCGCCACTTGCAGCAGGCTCGCGACCGCGGCGGCGGAATCCCCCCTGGCCAGCGTGAACAGCGCCGCGCCAAGTACAGGGAGTGAATCGGCCTCGATCGGCTGGATGAGGGCGAGGAGCGCGGTACGCGCGGTCGCCTCCTCGCGAGTACCGGCGAAGGGGCCCGCCGAGCGGAGCGCCGTGGTCGCACCGGAAAGGTCGCC
Organism: Gemmatimonadales bacterium; assembly: GCA_004525055.1. Taxonomy (GTDB): domain Bacteria; phylum Gemmatimonadota; class Gemmatimonadetes; order Gemmatimonadales; family GWC2-71-9; genus SPDF01. The sequence goes on from SPDF01000024.1 coordinate 2,702, forward strand.
ACGATACAGCCGGATACGACCGATCACCGAGAGGGCTTCGATGGTGCTGTCGCTCGCGAGGACGGCCTCCGCGCGATCGAGGTCGCCAGATTGGATCCACCCCTCGGCGACCTGAAGGGTGAGGCGGTCCGCGTTCTCCTGCCCGAGATTCTGCCGAAGTTTATCGAGCTCCCGTTGTGCCTCGGCCACCTGCCCTTCCGCCAGCAACACCGTCACAAGTGTCGCGGCGGCGCCGGCAGCCATGTCCGGTGGCGTGGTGCCATCGGCGGCGAGCGCCGCCAGCATCCGTCGGGCGGCGGCGGCGTCACCGCCGTCGGCATAGGTACGAGCCGCCTCGAGCCGCAGCCGCGACCCACCGCTGCCGCTGGTCCGGTCCGCGAGTTGCTCGAGGGCCTGGCCACGCACCCGCGCCGCCTCCGGCCCTTCCGCTCCGCGGGCGGCGTCGAGGAACTGCCGGAGCGCCTCGACCGCCGCCGGCGGGCCTTCGGGCAGGCTGCTCATCAGTTGGGCAAACGCCTCGGCGGGCTGACCCCACTGGATCCCGAGCTCCGCCCCGAGGCGGCGGGCCGCCGGAGTGCCGCGGGAAAGCTCACGCAGAATCCGATCGTGCTCCGCGACCGGTGCGCGCAGCAGGGCGTTGCGCGCCGTGAGGCGGTACCCCGGATACCGATCCATCGCGAGCGCCCACTCCTGGGCGGCGTCGTCCCAGTTGTTTTGTGCGGCCGCAAGCAAGGCCAATTCGCCGGCGAGCGCCGCCGGATCGCCCAGCCGTTCGCGACCTGTCAGATAGGCGCGGCGCGCTCCGTTCCCGTCCCGCTGGCCAAGGAGGGTGTTCCCCCACTCCCGGTACGGGACCTCGCTCCCCGGTTCGACCGTCGCCCATCTGCTGGCCACGCTCGCCACGCTGTCCGGACGGCCGGCGGATGCCCACCCACGCATCGCGATGGAATACGCGGCAGTGGCGGCGGGGTTGCCGGCGAGCAGGGCTTCGGCGGGCAGCGCAAGTTCGGCGTCCCGGCGCAACGGACCGAGGGAGCGCTCGAGCCCCAGCAGCGCGGAGAGGTTGTCCGGGTACTGCCGAAGGATTTCCCCATACGCATCGGCGGCCGCCCCGAAGTTGCTCCGGCGCTCCATCTCGAAGGCGCGCGTCATCAGTTCCGTCTGCCCGGCCAGCGACGCAGACAACCCGAAGAGCAGGAGCAGCGAAAGGCAGGCGCGCCTCATGGTGCCGGCCGCTCTGTCAGGCGCCGGAAGTACTCGAGAACCAGCCGGCGATTCTCCGGCGAAAGGCCCTGGAGCTGCTCCCACGTCGGCAGCCGGACCTGTCGGCTGTCGTCCTCGAGCTGCGCCCGAAGCGCGGGGGGAAGCCGGACGTCGTCCTGTGTCCCAGTCGTGCTCTGCCGTTCCTTCTGGTCGTCCTGCTCCTGACCCTGCAGCGTTCGCCCGGCGTCGAGCATCCGGCGGAAGAGCCGCTCCTGCCGTTCCACGGTCCGCCTGTCGAGGCGACCGGCCTCCAACTGGCGCGCAAGATCACGCGCTTCACCCGCCAATTCCCCTGCCCCCTCCGACTGCGTCTCCGCACGGAGCCGCTCCAGCTGCTCAGCGAGCGCTCGCTGCTGTTGTGAGAGCCGGCGAATCTGTTCCTGCATCGACCCGCCGCCCACCATCGGCAGCATCTGAGCGCCCTGCTGGCTGAGTTGCCCCTGTTGCTGTGCCATCTGGTTCATGCGCGCCATCGCTTCCGCGAGTCCGGAACCGGAGCCGGAGCCGGACACATCTCCTCGCGCGCGCGACATCTGGTAGGCCGCCGCATTGAGGGCATCCACGGCCTCACCCGCCCGACCCATTGCATCCCGTTGACCCGGTATCGCGGTCGAGAGCGCATCCCGGGCTCCCGTCATCTGTCGCTTGGCGGCCTCGAGCGTCGCACCGATTTGCGGTGGCACCAGCGCATTCTCACCTGACACTTCCTTGTACTGCTCCGTCAACTTTTCAACCCCCTCCTCCACCGCCGCCTGTTGCGCCCTGAAGGTCGATGGAGACTCGCCGTTCCGCAGGGCCTCCGTGATGGCGAGCTGCCGGTCGGCCAGGCGACTGGTCTCCGCCATCATCTGGTCGATGGCGGCCATCACCTCGGCCTTCCACTCCCCCTGCACATCCTTCCGCTGCTCCTCCAACTGCTCTCCGAGCGACTCCAGCTTCTGTTCGGCCTGCTCGCCCTGGCGCTTCGCCGCCTGCGGCTTCCCCTGCTGTGCGGACGCCGCCGCCTGCTTCATTTCCTGGGCAGCGGCCGACGCTGCCTCGGCGCTGGCCTCCATGCGATCGGCCTGCTTCGCGTGGTCCATCTGATCGAGTTCCTGCGCTGCCTTCCGCATCGCGGAGGCGAGGGAGTCTGCGCGCGCTGCGAGGTCCTCCTCCTGTGCCGCGCTCTGCGTCGAGTCGGCCCGGCCGACCTCGTCGTTCCAGCGGCTTTGTTCCTGGGTGAGGTCGCGGGCCTCCGCCGCCATGTTGGCCATATCTCCTTCGAGAGCCGCACGCTGGAAAAGCTTCTGGCTGCGCTCCAGTGCTTCCTTGAGCCGGCGCTGTGCCTCCGCGAGTTCCTCGAGCGCGCGTCGCGACCTCGCCGCGTCGAGCCGGCTCAGGGCCTCCCGCAATTCCTCGAGCTGCAGGCGCATTTCCGGGGTGAGGGCCCGCTCGAGTTGCTCCGCGATCTCCTGCATCCGCCGCTGAAACTCCGGATCCTGGGTACCGGTCTCGGCCGCCGCGCGCTGGAGGTCCTCGATGGCTGCCCGCACCTCCTCTGCCTGCCGCACGAGTTCCTCCTGCTGGCGCGCCACCGCCTCCGCCCGCTTCGCCTCCTCGAAGGACATCGTCGATGCGTCGCGCCGGCCCGATGGCTCCGAGGTGGAGCGGGACGCCTCACGCGAAAGGTCTTCGGTCTGTCGCTGCAGCTCTTTGCTCGCCGCGGCGAGCGAATCGAGCTGGGCGCCGACCGATTCGGTGGCCGAACGCTCCGCCGCGCGCACCTCCACCATCGTCGGCAGGCGCAGCACATATTCGCGGGAGCGACCGGTGCGCCCTCGCGGCGCGTTGTCGGTGGCGACGGCGTAGTAACGAACGGTGTCGCCCGGCAGGAGCGAGCGGCCTTCCAGATCGAAGAGATGGGGAACGATCAGGCGATCGGGTGCGCCCTCAGGAACCGGAACGACCTCCCGCCGTTCCGGCTCCTCGATCCCGAACCGGCTGATCCGTCGGCTCACGATGGCCAGCGCGGTGACGCCATGGTCGTCGCGCGCGTCGATGACTAAGGGCACCCGCAGGCCGAGGGGGGCGAGCGTATCCGCTCCCGGAATCGGGATGCCGACCGCGGGCGCGCTATCCGGCGCGATCCGCAGGTAGAGGACGCCATCGTTCCCAGCCAGTGGCGTACCGCTCTCGGTCGTGAGCGCCAGCCGGTACACTCCCGAGGCAACGGGAGTCGTCCGCCCCTCGAAGCGGCCACCGGTGATGGCGAGCGACACCGCACCACGGGGGCCCACCACTTCCGCCGCGGTCAGCGGCGCGGTCGCTTCGCCCTCGACCCTCAGGCGCGTGCCTTCCGGGATCACGATCGAATCGGGGCCGAAGGTCAGGGACTCGTCTTCGAGACCGAGGTACCGGGGGTACTGCGCCGTGACGGACAGCGACCCGAGGAATGCCGGCAGGCGCACCGTGACATGCAGGGTGTCGGAGGCGCGCCCCCCGCTGGTGGCCCTGACGAACAGGTCCGCACCCAGCGGGCCGGAGCTGATCGTCGCCTCGCCGAGAGAATCGAGGGCCACCTCGTCGGCGCGCCATGTTTCGCCCGGCGCACGACTCCAGAGGGTGGCGGCAGTCCGTCCCGGTGCACGGAGGTCGAGGGTGACCTGTTCCCCCCGGTTCACGGCGAGCTCCGACGCGGTGAGTCGCACCGCTCCGGTGGCGAGCGCCAGGGCATTGGTGGGGTGCCAGAGCATGCGCACGGGTGCCTGGCCGGGCCCCGCACCGAGGAGACCCGCCGCTCCAATGAGCAGCGCAAGCACCGCGACTCGATTGGATCGCTGGATCTGCGCGGTGAGCGGGGCGAGGGCGGCGGGGCCGCGCGCAGCAAGGTCGGAGGCGGCCGCGCGATCGGCGGCCAGATAGAGGTCCGCGCTGACCCCTTCGGCTGCAGGGACGAGCATGCCGGTCAGCGCGCCGAGCCGCCAGGCACCCTCGAACTCCAGTCGCTGGGCCAGCACCGGAACGCGGAGCGTCCGGGCGCGCCGCACGGCCAGGCCGGCCGCGACGACCGCGGCGGCGAACGCGGCAAGCCAGGCGACCGGCACCCACCACAGTGTATGCACGATACCGAGCCGGGCCAGCCACGCCGCGGCCCCCAGCACCAGCAGCACCACACCGATCACCAGCGCGCCGCTACCGGTCAGCACCCGCCGCGCGAGTGGTGCGACCAGCCCGTTGAGGGCGGTCCGGGTGGTGCTCTGGTTCACCGCCCGGTCCCCACGGCGTACGCGACGAGGTTTACACCCATCCGCAGCGCCGACTCCCGCACCGCGGCGTCATCCTTATGGACATCGGCGTCCTCCCAGCCGTCGCCGAGATCGGACTGGTAGGTGTAGAAGACGGCGAGACGGCCGTCGAGGAAGATGCCGAACCCCTGCGCCGGCTTCCCGTCGTGCTCGTGCACTTTGGGCACGCCGCGCGGAAACTGGTAGACGAGGTTGTAGATCGGATGATCGAGCGGAACCTCTTCCAGGGGACGGTCAGGAAAGACGCGGGCGATTTCACGCCGGAAGGCCTCGTCCATACCGTAGTTGTCGTCGGCCTGCAGGAAGCCGCCCTGCAGGAGGTAGCGTCGCAGGGTGACGAGGTCTTCGTCGCCGAAACGCACGTTGCCATGACCCGTCATGTAGAGATACGGCACGTCCCACAGGGTCGGTGACGAGAGGGTGACGACGCGCTCACGCGGGGCGGTCTGGAGGTCGGTGTGCGCGCGCACCGCCGCCAGCAGATTGGGCAGGCTCGACGGGTTGGCGTACCAATCGCCGCCGCCATCGTAGTGCAGCCGCCCGATGACAACGCCACCCTCCTCCTGGGCACGCAGCGAGGCGGCCCCTGCGAGGCAGGCGACGGCAATCATCGACAGGCAGCGGCTTCGCATCCGGAACCTGAAGAACATCACGGGAGCTCCATGACCAGGCGATACACATCATTACGGCCGAGCCCGCTCGATTCCGTCAATTGGCGTACCACATCCTTCCGGCTCAGCCCCCCGGCCAGCAGCGCCGCGGCCTCGGCGCTGATCAGTTCCAGGTCGGGTGGGGTGTCCGACCCCGCCGGGGCGCCGGCAAGGACCAGGGTAATTTCGCCCTTCGGCGGGTGCTCCTCATACCAGGCAGTCAGCTCGCCCAGGGTGCCGGCCCGAAACTCCTCGTGGATCTTTGTCAGTTCGCGGGCGACGACCGCCTGGCGCTCCGGCCCGCACACCTCCGCCAGGTCGCGCAATAACGCCGTCAGCCGGGGAGGCGCCTCGTAGAAGACCACGGTCCACAGTTCCGCGGCGGCCCGGGCCAGTTCCGCTCGCCGGTCTCGACCCTTCCGGGCTGGAAAACCGAGAAACAGATACCGATCGGCCGGTAACCCGGCCGCGGAGAGCGCGGCGGCCACGGCCGATGGCCCTGGAATGGGGACGACCGTCCGGCCGCCGGCGCGCACCGCAGCCACGAGTCGCGCCCCGGGATCGCTGATGCCGGGCGTCCCGGCATCGGTAACGAGCGCGACCGCCTGCCCCGCCTCGAGGAGCGCCAGGATCGGAGCCGCCTGACTGGCTTCCGTGTGCGCGTGAACGGACATCAGCCGCGGCGTCGCGCCGATATGCTGCAGCAGAATGCGGCTCCGCCGAGTGTCCTCGGCGGCGACGACATCCACCGCCCGCAGAATGTCGGTGGCGCGGGTGGTCAAGTCTCCGAGGTGTCCGAGGGGGGTGGCGACAATGTAGAGTGTTCCGGGGACTACCAGGTGAGGCTCCAGGGAAAATGCGAGTAGAAGCCTGCCGCTTGCAGGAGATGGCGTTGCTCGCGCGTCGTCGTCTGGAGGATCTGCGGCCCGGACCCGGGAGAGACGACCTCGATTTCGGTCAGCAGCGCGCCGGTCCAGGCTGCGAAGTCCGCCGTCAGTTCGCTGGCCGGCGTGGCCACCATCGAGGGATCACTGCCGTTCGATGGCAGGAGGTGTCCGAGCGTGGCGCGGAGCGGGAGGAGCCTGTCCGTGACGCGATCCACCCGACGCAGCCCGTCACCCGGCGATTCGGCCTCGATGGCGTCGGAGATCCTGGCGAACAGTTCCCGATACATGCTTACCTGTGACGGGAGCGCCTGTGCCGGGAGCCCGGCCGCCGGTGGCACCCCACTCACCGAAAGGGCGGGCCGCACGCCCTCGGCATCGGGTTGGAAAATCCCCTCGATATAGGCCGGAAGCGACACCGATTCCGGACGGCCGTAGAAGTACCCCCCGCTGAACTTCCCGCGGTCGAACTGCAGATAGTTGACCCGTCCGTTCGAAATGATCTCGAGGGCGCCACTCAGCGACTCCTCGACGACGCGGGGGAAGATCAGTTCAGGGTGCTTCGTATCAACCACCCAGGGCTCGGCCGGTGCGGCGCACGCCTGATACATCCATTCGAGTTGGGCGAGCGGCGCTGCGCAATAGGCCGCCTCGGCCCGCTCCGGATCGGCCTTGAGACGGCGCACCGCTTCCGCGATGGGCAGCACGCAGCGCTGGCCGGCGCCGATCCCCGTGGCTGTCACCAGCTCTCCCTCCCGGAAGAAGAGGAGGATCAGCTCGTCGGGGAGATACCCGAGGAAATATGCGTCCACCTTGCCGTCGCGGTCGCGCTTGGCGAAGGAAAGGAGGTTGTCCAGGTGGAGGTAGATGAGCCGGGTGCGCGCGAGCAGCGTGTCCGACGCCGGAAAGGCGACGTCGCTCAGCCGGATGGCGGAGTGGAGCAGTCGGGTGCCACTGACGCGCATAGACCCTCGGCGGGACGGGCCGCCCGGCTGGACGGCCCGAGACGCGGCTCCCTACGCCGCGAGGTGGTGCTGAATCTTCGACGCGATGGCCGGCTTGGGAACCGCGCCGATGACGGTGTCCACGTGCTTGCCATCCTTGAAGAAGAGAAGCGCGGGAATCGACCGGATATTGTACCGCGCCGCGACCCGCTGATTCGCATCGACATCCAGCTTGGTGATGCGGACCTTGCCGGTGTATTCCTCGGCGAGTTGCTCAAGCGACGGGGCGATGATCTGGCACGGCCCGCACCAGGCAGCCCAGAAGTCCACCAACACCAGTCCCTTGTACTGCTCAACCTCGGAAGCAAACGTGCTCTCGGTTACTTCAATTGTGTGCTGCCCCATGTGCGTCCAACCTCTCAGAGTGCGGCGGGATGCGCCCGTGCGCGCCCCGCAGTTAAGTTCAGTACTACTCACCTGCCACGCCGGAGTCTCCGTGCCGGATGCCCCTCGCATCGCCCATATCGGGATCGCGGTCCAGAATCTCGACGAGGCCCTTCAGTTCTATCGCGACGTCCTCGGCCTCGTGCCCCATCCGGCCGAAGTCGCCGACGGCGCCACCATCGTCTCGCTTCCCTTCGGCGAGTCCGAAGTCGAACTACTGGAGGCGCGGGACGCCGACTCGCCCATCGCGAAATTCATCGCGCGCCGCGGGCCCGGGATCCATCACGTCTGCTACCGGGTCCCCGACCTCGACGCCGCCCTGCAGCAGGCCCGACGGGCCGGCTATCGACTGGTCGACGAGGTGCCGCGGACAGGCGCGGGTGGCTGCCGAATTGCCTTCCTCCACCCCAAGTCCACCGCCGGCATCCTGATCGAGCTCACGGAGTGAGCCCTGTCAGGAGCGGCCCTCCTACATCGGCGTCCCCTGGTCATTGCAGGGCCGGCCCGGCGTGGCCGTCATGGTCACGTCGACGTTCTGGACGATGTACTGGTCCTTCCACTTACCCACGATGAACGGGACATTATTCCGGCAGTTGCCCACGAACATCTGCATCGTCACCATGACCTGGTCCGGATGCCCATCCACGGTGCCGAGCCCGGCCACCCTTGAGGAATCGCTGGTCAGGTATTTCTGCAGGATGCGAATCCGCTTCTCGTAGTCCGGCGGTTGCTTGCTGGTGGCGGCAGGGCCCGCCGAGCCACCCCAGTAGCTGGCCATGAGCGTAAGGTTGGTGTCCCGCGCCGCCGCCAGGAAGGCCTTCACGGTCGTCTCGGGAGAACGGTTGGATATCGGGGAGCCAGTGCCGCCGCCGCTACCGCTACCGCTGGCACAGGCCGCGACGAGTAGTACACAGGGAATCCAGCGCAGAGCCACGGGCGTTCCGCCTTGTGAAATGGACTGCCACAAACGTAAACCGCGCGCGGAGTGCGAGCAATGACGCGACCCAGGCTGTACGTCAACATCGATCACGTCGCCACGGTCCGCGAGGCCCGGCGAACCGATGAGCCAGATCCGCTGGCCGCCGCGCGCGCCGCGATGGCGGGCGGAGCCGACGGAATCACCGTGCACCTCCGGGAGGACCGTCGGCACATTCAGGACGCGGATGTCATCGCGATCGCGGAGTCGCTCCCGGCACCGCTCAATTTCGAGTTGGCCCTGAGCGACGACATCATTGCCCTGGCCTGCCAGCTTCGACCGCTGCAGGTGACCCTGGTCCCGGAGCGCAGGGAAGAAGTGACCACCGAAGGGGGGCTCCGGGTCAGCTCTCGCGATGCCCGTCTCCGGAACGCGATCCGACGCCTCGACGAGGCGGGCTGCCAGGTCAGCCTCTTCATCGACCCCGTGCTCGACGTGATCGACGCCGCCAAGGACCTCGGCGTCCCAGCCATCGAGCTCCACACCGGGGAGTTCTCGCACCGATGGCGCGAGGGCACCACCGCGCTCGACACGCTGCGCCAAGCCGCCCGCCATGCCAGCGAACTCGGCCTGGCGGTTCACGCCGGCCATGGGCTCACGTACCTGAACGTGCAGGGGGTGGCCTCGGTTCCCGAAATCGAGGAGCTGAATATCGGCCACAGCATCGTCAGCCGTGCCATGTTCGAAGGGTTGGAGGCTGCCGTCCGGGAGATGCGACGTCTGATGACCGATGCCCGATGAGGCGCCTGCTGTCCTTGCGAGGCCACGGAGTGGCCGAAGCCATCTCGATCCAGATTGCCTCGTCGGCCCCGGGAGGGGCCTCCTCGCAATGCCAGAAGGGGTCCGGGACGACCCCCGGGAGCCTTTCCCGGGAACGCCCCACACCCTAACTTGATTCGACATGCCCAATCCCCTCGGCCCGACAGACTTCTTCGCGTTGGAGGCCGGCGAGTACCTCGAGCGGCTCGCCCGGCTGGCGGCCGCCGATGGTGGCCCGCCCCCGGACGAGTTTGTCCGTTACGCCCGGGCCCTGCGCGGCTCCGCCCTGATGGCCAATCAGCCAGAGATTACCCGGGCGGCCGGCGCGCTTGAGGGGGTTGCTCGCGCGTTCCAGGAGCGCGTCTGCGCATGGGACGCGACCCTCGCCGAGGTCGTCGGGCAATCGGTCGACGACCTGAAGCTGCTTGTCCGGCAGGCCCGCGATTGGACTCCCACCGACACGGCCCGCGCCGATCGGCTCTCCCGGTCACTCGAGTCCATCAGCGGCCGCCCCTCGGAGGGCAGCCGTCCGCCCACCCGGAGCCGGGGCGAATTGAACGCCGGCGTCCGGGCGTTCGTGGCCCGCGAAGGCGCGCTGGTCGCC
>SPDF01000313.1 GCA_004525055.1 Gemmatimonadales bacterium
CACCTTCGCCACGATCGTTGTGGCCGGTGGTGGCCCCATGCCCCAATTCTGCCCCCGGTCCGCCTGTCCATCCTCGCCGGGGGAGTTCATGTCGCTCTACAAGCCGCAGCAGCGCCATATCACGGTCCGCGACCGGGAGCTGCACTTTGTCTCATATGAAGCGCATCCCGCAGATCCCCGCCGTGACGCCGAGGCGGAGCCGGAGATGTGGTACCTGATGCGTGCCGGGCGGCGTTGGGCCGTCATGCCGAGGAATCCCGATCAGGCACCCGAAGACACAGACGAACTGCTCCAGGTCTGGGCGGAAGCGAACGCGTTCGGTGACGAGGTCGTCGAGACGGCCACCGTCCCCATCGTGGGACCCCGCACGCGGCGCCGCGGCAGCGACAACTGGTGGGGCCCGAGCGAGGGCCGCCAAGCCAGCTAACCCGACCACCCACCCCCGGCCCTGCGCCGGGGGTGGGCGCCGCAAGGCCGGTGAGCTCTCCCGGGACTCGCCCCCGGCCCCTTCCCGCAGTATTCTCTCAGTTGTCAACGACGCACTCGGTTCACCTCCCCCGCCTGGAGTCCTCGGCCCATGTCCATCGATCGCCGCCAGTTCACCGGACTTCTCGCCGGGATGATCGCAGGATCCGCCTGCAAGCCGAACGCCGCAGCGGATGCCATCGCGGATGGCGGCGACCCCGGCGATCTCCTGCCACAGCTGGCATCGCTGAAGCCGATGGTGGACGGGGTTGCGCCGATCACGGACGCTGAACGAGGCCGTCGGATGGGCCGGGCCCGCCAGTTGATGGCGACGCAGGGGGTCGGAGCTCTGCTGCTTGAGCCCGGCACAAACATGACGTATTTCACCAACGTGCGATGGGGAAAGTCCGAACGGCCATTCGTGGGGATCATCCCCGCCCGCGGCGATTTGGCCTTCGTTTGTCCCGCTTTCGAGGAGGCGCGGGCGCGGGAAGGCCTCGTGAAAGGGGCCGAACTGCGCGTCTGGCAGGAGGATGAGAGTCCCTATGAGGTGATCGCCGGCATCCTGCGGGACAGGGGCCTGGCCACGGCAACGCTCGGCGTGGAAGCGCAGACACGGTACTTCATCTCCAACGGGGTGCAACTGGCGGCGCCGGCGGCCACCTACCGGAACGCCGATCCGGTTACCGTCGGATGTCGATCGATTAAGTCAGCAGCGGAACTGGCACTGATGCAGCGGGCCAGCGACATCACCGTCGCCGCGTTCGGCGCGGCATTCGCCACGCTCGAGAAGGGGATGAGTCAATACGACCTCTCCGGGAACATGACGACCGCCATGAAACGCCTGGGCGGATCCTCGCCCTGGGCGCTGGTGGGGTTCGGCGAGGCATCGGCCTTCCCGCACGGCACCTCGCGTCCGCAGAAACTCCAGGAAGGTGACATCGTCCTGCTCGACGCCGGGTGCGCGGTCCAGGGCTACCAGTCCGACATCACACGCACCACGGTCTACGGCACGCCGACGGCGCGGCAGACCGAAATCTGGAACCTTGAACGCCGGGCCCAGGACGCCGCGTTCGCCGCGGCTCAACCGGGGGCCACCTGCGGTTCGGTGGATGCTGCCGCGCGCAAAGTGATCACCGACGCCGGCTTCGGGCCAGGCTACGAATTGCCCGGCCTGCCGCACCGGACTGGGCACGGGATCGGGATGGATGGCCACGAGGCGCCGAATTTTGTGAAGGGAAGTGACGTCATCATTCAGCCCGGCATGTGCTTCAGCGACGAGCCGAACATCTCCATTTACGGCGAATTCGGCATCCGGCTGGAAGACTGCCTCTATGTTACCGACGCAGGGCCGAAGATGTTCGCGCAACAGGCCCCGTCGATTGACCGGCCATTCCCCTGAGGATCGGACCTCCACATGGATTCACAATCGTGGGCACTGCTGATTCCCATCACCGCCATGCTGATTCCCATCTCGGCCATCGTGATGGCCGGCATGCTCAAGCTGGCCAAGGTCAGGCTCGAGGAGGCGAAGGCACGCGCCGGCGCGCTGCCCGATGGTGCGCTCGCCGAACTCGATCATGTCCGCGGCGAGATGGATCAGATGCGACACGAACTGGCCGAGGTGCAGGAGCGGCTCGACTTCACGGAGCGGCTCCTGGCACAGAAGCGCGAGCCAGATCGGTTGTCCTGACCGGAATCATCACTGCGACCACCCCTTGGCCGAGGCCCGCGAATGGCCAGCCCCACCACCAAACTGAATCGCACTCCCCTGGCGCTCATCGCGCTGGTGGCGGCGGCCTGCAACGTCAGTGGAAGCGGATTCCAATCGGCCCCGATATCCCCGGCGCCGGTCACTACCCCGTTGCGGTTCCTGCCGCCCGACGCCTCAAAGATTGATACCCCGGCCGGCACCCTTGTCGACGACGGCTGCCTGAGCCTTCTCGCTGACCCGCTCAGTGGCATCCGCTTGACGCTGGTGCGTTCGGAAAACGGGGTGGGCGACTATGCCGTTCCGGGTGGCGCCTACGGCGTGTCGAACGACCAGCTGCTTCGACTCGACTGCAACACCGGGGCGGTACTGGGCGTCGTCCGGCGATGAAGCAGCAACTGCAGGAAATCGCCGATGAGCTGGAGGAAGCGACGGCACGACTGCGGCGGCTCCGTGAGGCGGTCCCCGCCGATCAATGGACCGTCCGCCGTGATCCCGCACGGTGGTCGGTCTCGGAGTGCGTCGAGCACCTGAATCTGACATCGGCCGCCTTCGAACCACTGCTGGCGGCCGGCATCGAGCAAGTCAGGCAGGAGAAGGCAACTTCGCGGAAGTACAGCCGGGGGTTTCTCGGCTGGGCGCTCTGGAAAATGACCGGGCCGGATTC
>SPDF01000039.1 GCA_004525055.1 Gemmatimonadales bacterium
CACCCGGTGTAACTTTCCATGACGCTTCTGCACCCGGCGACCCCGACCCGGAGAGACACCATGCCCCGCTATTCCGTCCTCGCGCTCCTGCCGCTAGTGCTGCTGGCCGCCTGCGGCGACGGCACGCCCCGCTACGCCTGCGGCGTGGCGTCTCTGGCGGGCCCGGGGATGCTGCTCTCTGAATTCGGCACACCGGGCCAGACGCTGGGCCTCCCGCCGGAATCGCTGCCGCCGCGGCTGGTGGCCCGAATGGTCGGGGGACAGGCGATGCCGGCCATCGTAGGACGCACCGATTCTGGCTGGGTCATTGGCGTCGAGGGGTCACTCCCATCAACGGTCACCCCCGGCTTCGGTGTTGTTGTCCTGAACATCGACGGGGCGGCACGTGGTGTGATGGTGTACGAAGGCGCCCCCATCGCGCTGGCACCGGTGCTGGGGACGGTGACGATCGAGTCGACGACAGTGCCACTCCTCGGGATTCAGCTCAATCCGGGCAAGTACGAGGATCCGAAGTGCCCGGTCTTCCCCGACTCGGTATTGCGGTAAGCTCGGCTAGATCAGCCCATCCCCGCGGTGACAGGCTCGCGCGAGACGGTCATCCGTCACGACATTGGGAAAGAAGACCCGATCGCTGAGCATGGTCAGGGCGCCCCGAACGACCTGGAATCGCTCGGCTGCGGTACGGAACACTGCCTCGAGCCCCATGCGGTCTGCCAGGGCGTGGTCGGCGGCGAGTGCGTACCCGCGTCGTCCCAGCGAGTCGTAGTAGCCGAGCCCGGGGCCGCCCCGGCGGACGCGTCGCGCCGCGATGTAGTCGGGGAAGACGCCCGCCAGCCAGAGCGCGTAGTTGCCCAGGTGCGCCATCACCTTGAACCGCCGGTCGCCCTCCGTCTGCTCGAGGTCGGCCACGATGTCCACGAGGTACCGATGCCGCTGGTCGTCGTTCCAATCCACACGCCAGGCGCGGTCGCGCTGCCCGAACGCGAGCAGCAGCGCGGCCAGGTAATCGGCGAGGTCGGCGTCGTCCACACCCTCGGTGCGGAGCGCGTGACGGACCATCACGTAGAGAAAGAGCGTTTCAGAGGGGGCCAGCAGCGTTCGCACAGCGAGGAGTCGTTCCGCCAGTTCCGGCGCGTCGAGCAACGGGTCAGGACCTTCCTGGGCCAGGCGACGCTCCCATCGGGTACGCGCGACGGCGGACCCCCCTGCCAGCAGCAGGAGAACGAGTTGCAGGTCGGATTGGCCCAGCTGCCCGCGGGTGTCCGCGACAATCATCAGGTGGTCTCCCGTGATTGATTCCGCCGCACTCCGCCGGCTGACGGAGTTCTCACGCTCGCTGCTCACCGCCCGCGAGGAACAGCAGGTGGTCGTCCGGCTCGGGGAGGCGCTGCTGGCCTCCTTCGCGGATTCGGTGGTGGCGACGGCCCTGTTCGACAAGAACCGGGCAATCCTCGTGCCCCACCCCATTCGGGGGGCGCGCCAAGCCACCACCGCGGCTCCGCTTGAAGCGGCCTTGGTCGGCCCGATCGAGAGCGGCACCGCTGAGGGAACCTGGTTGGCCGCTCCTCTGAGCGTCAATGGAAACCCGCTCGCCACCGCCGCCGTGTTGATCCGCGGCCGGCCCGTGGGGGCCGCGGACCGTGCGCTCGTCGCAGCGTATCTCGAAACGGCGTCGCTCGCGGTAGAGCAGCTTCGGCGGGAAGCCGCACACGAGGACGCACGCCGATCCTGGGAGCGGATGGTGGACGCTGTCCCGTACGCCCTCTGTCTCGTGGACGCCCAGGGTCGGGCGCGCCGCGCCAATCGTGCGTTCGCCGATCTGGTCCATGCCCCGACGACCGCTATCGCGGGACGGCCCTGGCTCGCCCTTGTGCCACCGGCGTGGGGCGAAGGACTGGCCGCCGCGCTGGCAAGCCCCGGCAGCGGGGGCGAAGTGCAACTGCGCGCCGGACCACGAACCTTCGCGGTCAGCGCCTATCCGATTGGGCATGTTCCGGGCGACGCCGTGCTCGTGTTTGATGACCAGACCGACCAGCGCCGCCTGCAGGACCAGTTGATCCAATCTGAGAAGATGTCGGCCATCGGTCAACTCATCGCCGGCATCGCCCACGACCTGAACAACCCGCTGGCGTCGGTCATCGGCTTTGCCGACTTCCTGCTGGAAGGGCGCGATGTCCCCCCACCCCTCGTGGAGCCGATCCGCGTCATTCAGCAGGAAGCCGAACGCGCGGCCAACATCGTGCGCAACCTGCTGACCTTCGCGCGAAAGCAGGACCACGCCCGGCGCCCCACCGAGCTGGGGCCCCTGCTCAACGCGACACTCACCCTGCTCCGCACCCAGATGGTCTCCCGTCGCGTCGAGGTACTCCTCGATCTGGAGGAGGGGCTTCCCATCATCGATGCCGACGTCGGTCAGGTGCAGCAGGTGTTCGTCAACCTCATCAACAACGCGGCGCACGCCATCGAGTCCGCCGGGCGCGCCGGGCGGGTGGTGATCCGCGCCCGTCCGTGGCGGGATGGCGTGGCCGTGGAAGTCAGCGACGACGGGCCCGGCATGACCCCTGAGGTCGCGGCACAAGTCTTCGAGCCCTTCTTCACCACCAAGCCGGAAGGCCAGGGCACCGGCCTTGGGCTCTCGATCAGCCAGGGCATCGTCAAGGAGCATGGAGGCCGGATCGTCCTCTCGACCGCTCCGGATCGGGGCGCGCGCTTCACGGTGGAGCTTCCCCGGAGCAGCCGGGCCGCCGTGGTACCGCCGCCGATCCCGGAGACCACCAGCACCCCTCCGCTCAAGATCCTCGTCATCGACGACGAGCCGCACATTCTTCACTACATGCGCGCCACCCTCGAAGCCTGGGGGCATGGCGTCGAGGTGGCGGGAGACGGTCAAGAGGGTTTGGCGCTGGCCGCCGACGGTGATTTCGACCTCATCGTCTCCGACTTGCGCATGCCGCGCCTCACTGGACGGGAGTTCTTCGAGGCCCTCAAGGAGCGGAATCCGGAGGCGGCCAGCCGCGTCGTGTTCAGCACCGGCGACACCGTCCACGGCGATACCACGGCGTTTCTCGAATCGCAGGCGCACCCGTTCCTGAACAAGCCGTTCAGCCTCGCCGAGCTGCGGGCGCTGCTCGCCCACGCGGCGCCTGTCCCGCCGGCATGAGCATCCGCGTGGTTCATGTCGCCTCGGGTCGGGAGTGGCGAGGCGGGCAGCGGCAGGTCTGGCTGCTCGCGCGTGCACTCGCCCGACGGCCCGATGTCACACAGGTCGTCGTCACCGGCCGGGGGAGCGAACTCGCCCGGCGTCTCGAAGTGGCGGGCGTCCCCACGGTGACGCCGCCGTGGAGTAGCGCCCTGGACCTGCGCGCCCTGCTCGCCACCCTGCGCGCCACCAATCGCCGCAGTATCCTCCACGCCCACGACAGTCACGCGCTCACCTTGGCGGGGCTCGCGTCGTTCGTGACCGGCCACGCGTTGGTCGCGAGTCGCCGGGTCGATGTCCCGCTGCGGCGCACGGGATTCTGGCGTCGTGCCGACCGAATCATCGCCGTGTCCGCAGCGGTTCAGGCGGCGCTGACGGCACGGGGGGTGCCCGCCTCTAACATCACGGTTGTCCACGATGGCATCCCCGTCGAGGAGGTCTCGGCCATGCCTCCGGAGGACCTCCGCCCCACGCTCGGGCTCCCTCCGGGCACACCACTGGTGATCACCACTGGGGCGCTGGTCGGGGTGAAGGACCACATGACTCTGGTGCGGGCCGCGGAGGTTGCGGCCGGCCGTCGTCCCGACTTGCACTGGGCCATCGCCGGCGAGGGGCACCTCCGTGCCTCCCTCGACCGGCTCATCACCGAGCTCGGGCTCAGGGACCGGGTCCACCTGCTTGGGGATGTGCCCGATGCAGCGCGCTTCGTGGCCCTCGCCGACCTGTTCGTGATGTCCTCGATTCGGGAAGGCCTCGGGACCGCCATCCTCGACGCGATGGCGCTGGGGACGCCGGTGGTGGGGACCAGGACAGGCGGAATCACGGAGTTGCTGGAGGATGGCGCGGGCCGGCTCGTGCCACCCCGCGACCCGGCGGCACTGGCCGCGGCGGTCCTTGACTTGCTGGACGATCCGGCCTCGCGAACCGCCCTCGCTGCCCGAGGCCGCGAGGCGGTCCGCCGGTATGGCGACGAAAGGATGGCCGAGGGCGTCTTACGGGTATATCGTTCCCTCACTTCAGCCTAATGATGAGCAATGCTCTATATATGCATTCCGAGCCGAAACGAAGCGCCTACCGTCGGCCTCCTCCTCTGGAAGATCCGGCAGGTGTTCACCGCCGCCCCGCGAGAGTATCAACTCCTCGTGGGAGACGACGCGTCCACCGACGCGACACGCGAGGTGCTTGCGCCCTATGCCAAGGTCTTGCCGCTGACCATCCTGCGGCAGGAGAGGCACCAGGGATACGCGCGCACCGTGGAAGACCTCCTGCGGCACGCCGTGACGCTGAGCGATCGTCCCCGGCGGGACGCGGTGGTCGTGCTGCATGCCGACTTCCTGCACGATCCGGCCACCATTCCCGACCTGCTCAAGAAGTTTGACAGCGGCGCCGACCTGGTCGTCGCCGAGAGCGAGGGGGAGGGCGCGCCGACTCGTGGCCATCGCTGGCTGCGGCGGTACGCACCGTTGCTGCTGCGCCGACGTGTCCGCGTGCCAGGGGTTCGCGACACGGTAAGCGGCTTCCTGGCCATGCGGCTCAGCGTGGCGAAGGACGCCCTCCCCGGCACCGCGCCGGTTCTAACCGCCGAGGGATGGGCGGCCAATGCCGAGCTCATCGCGCGGGCCGCCGCAGTGTCCCGCAAAGTCGAGGGAGTACCGACGCTGGAACGGTACGACCTCCTGCAACGGCCGATTGATACCGACCCATGGGCGGCGGCCAAAGCGCTCTGGCGGAACGCCGGCGAACTGCGACTCCCCCTCGCAGCGGCGGGTCGATGATCGGCGCCGCGCTCCTCCTCGCCCTGCAGGCGCCCCTCGCGGCGCCCCAGACGGCGCAGTCCACCCCGCCCGCCTATCCCTTTGCCGTCGGCGAGCGGCTGACCTATTCCGCCAAGCTCGGCATCCTCACCCTGGGCGAGGGCCGCGTGGAGGTGGCGCGGCTGGACACGGTGCGCGGCGTCGAGGCATTCGTGTTCCGCTTCACGCTCGCCGGCGGCGTCCCCATGTACAGCCTGGATGACACGCTGGAATCGTGGACCGGAGTCGACGACCTCCTCTCCCGGCGGTTTGTGCAACGCCAATTCGAAGGCGGCAAGCACCGATTCCGGCACTACGAGATCTTCCCCGACTCCGGGCTCTATCACGAACTGTCCCGGAACAGGACGGGGCTCTCGTCGCAGTTTCCGATCGACGATGCCGGCTTCCTCTATTTCGTGCGGGTGAACCCCCTCGAGGTCGGGAAGACCTACGAGTTCGACCGGTACTTCCAGAAGGAACTCAACCCTGTCATCCTGATCGTACACAAGCGCGAGGAGATGGAACTCCCCGATGGCTCGAAGGTCCAGTGCCTGGTGGTGCAGCCGATCGTCGGGGAAAAAGGCAGCCTCTTCGGGCGACAGTCGGATACGCGCGTCTGGTTGACCGACGACGTGCGCCGCATTCCAGTGCAGATCCGAATCCGCTTCCCCTTCGGCACGATCACCATGCGCCTGAAGGCGATGGAACTGCCGCCTCTTCCTGCCACGAAGGCCGGCCCGCCAGCATGAGCTATCGCGAACCGGACCTGACGAAGATTCGCACCGTGCCGGTCGCGAACCGCTCGAACAAGGTGGACCCAGGGCTGCTGGCGTACCCGCCGGCCAACGACCGCTCGTTCCGAACCTTCCTCGACAGCCTGCCGGATGTACTGGCGGCCCGGGACCTCCGCACCACGGCAAACGCCGTGGCGGGTGCCGCACGCGACGGCCGCGGAGTGGTCCTCCTGCTCGGTGGCCACGTGATCAAGGTCGGCCTGGGCCCGCTCGTGGCGGACTGGATCCGGCGCGGCGTCGTGACTCACGTGGCGATGAACGGTGCGGCGGCCATCCATGACTTCGAGTTGGCAGCGTTCGGGGGGACGAGCGAGGATGTCGCCGCCGGCCTCGGCGATGGCACCTTCGGGATGGCGGAGGAGACCGGACGGGAGATGAACGCCGCCATCAGTGCGGCGGCCAGGGACAACCGCGGCATGGGAGAGGGGCTCGCGATGCACCTGGGGGCGCTCAAGGATCGTCCCGGAGACGACGCCTCGGTCCTCCTCGCGTGCCTGCGGCACGATGTACCGGTCACGGTGCATACCGCCGTCGGCGCCGAAATCATCCACCAACACCCCACCGCCGACGGCGCCGCCATGGGCGCCACCAGCCACCGCGACTTCCTCCGGCTGGCCGGCTCGCTCCCCGATCTCGATCATGGGGGCGTCGTGATGAACTGGGGAAGCGCCGTGATCATGCCCGAGGTCTTTCTCAAGGCGCTGACCATCGCGCGCAATCTCGGCGGCGGAAAGCCGACGCACTTCCTGGCCGCCGACTTCGACATGCAACGTCACTACCGGCCGCGCATGAACATTGTGCAGCGCCCTACCATGGCGGGGGGAACTGGCATTCAGCTCACCGGGCACCACGAGTTGATGATTCCAATGCTGTACTGGGCAGTGCTCGAACAGCTGGCGGAGTAGGGGCGAGGAGGAGGCACATACAAAACGCGCCCGGGAGCACCGGGCGCGTCGTGACCTGAAGGAGATCGCTCTCGAATTAGGCGGCTGGCTTGCCTGAGATCGTCTCTTTCACCTTGTCAGCCGTACTGGGGCTGAATACCCGCAGGACGAGATAGATGATGAAGCCCCAGAAGGCGAAGTAGATAATGGTGCCAACGAGGCTCAAGGCGATGCCGAACACAGAACCGAGCAGCTTCAGGACAATCATGGCTACTACCGCGAATGCAGCGAAGCCTGTAATTGAGCGTACCATTGTTCACCCCTTCAGGTTGACGGTCGTGGCACCCATACGCCCCAATGTTTCAAAAAGTTTCGTGGAGCTGTAAGTGAATACTGCGTTTGATGTTATAGTCGTGGGTGGAGGCGCTGTGGGCGCCGCCTGTGCCAGGGAACTGGCTCGGGCGGGCCGAAGCGTGGCCTTCATGGACCCCGATACCGACGAGGGCCAGGCCTGGCGAGCCGCGGCGGGAATGCTCGCCCCCGAGATCGAGAGCCGAGACAGCGACGATCCGACAGTGGCGCTCGGCGTGGCCGGGCGGGACCGGCTTGTGGTGCTGGCCGAGCGCCTGAAGGAGTCGATCGGGGCGGAGATCGGGCTCTGGCAGGAGGGTATTGCGCACGCCGCCTTCGACGAGGCGGACGAAACGCTGCTGCGCGCCCGGGTCGCGCACCAGCGCCAGCAGTCGTTGCACGTCGATTGGCTCGACGCCGAAGAAGCCAAAACGCGATGGCCGTGGCTTGGGCCGGCATACGGGGCGCTCTGGGCCCCGGCCGGCGGAGGAGTGGATCCTCAACGCCTGGTCGAGGCACTCCGCGCCGATGCGGTGCACCTCGGAGCCACCCTGATTACCGATCGCGCGTTGTCGATCGAGCGGCACGGCGACAAGGTCGCCGCGGTGCGCGGCGCAGAACGGTACCCTGCCACCGATGTGGTCATCGCAGCTGGAGCCTGGTCGGGGTTGATCGAGGGGCTCCCCCGCCCCCTGGCGGTGGCACCGATACGCGGAGCCATGGCAGCATTGCCGGCACCGGAAGGTGTGGGCCGGGCCATCGTCTACGGAAAGGGCGCCTACCTGATGGGCCGGGGCGACGAGGTGACCGTCGGCTCGACCATGGAATACGCTGGCTTCAAGAACGAGGTGACCGCGGCCGGGCTGGCGCGGATTTTTGCCGGGGCGAGCCAACTCTGCCCGGCGCTGGCCCGCTCCCCCGTGACCCGGACCTGGTCAGGCCTTCGGCCGGTCTCCGCCGATGGGCTTCCACTTCTGGGCCGGGATCCCTCGCTTGAGGGGCTCTGGTACGCGACCGGCCACGGCCGAAATGGCATCCTCCTCTCCGGGATCACCGGCGTCCTCATCCGGCAGCTGATTGTCGGCGAACCGACGGTGATTGAGGACCTCAGCGCATTTGACCCCGGCCGGTTCTGGAAATGGTGAGGCCTACCACGACCGCCCTGCTCCTCCTCGCCCTCGTGTGGGGCACCGCCGAGGCCCAGGGATCCTCCTCGCTCACCATGGAGCGCAAGGCCTACGCTGAGTGGCTGGCCAGCGCCGCGACCTCACCCCTCGCCGCGGTCGCGATGCAGCGATTGAGCGGCATGGTCACCCTCGGACCGGACACGGCGGACATCCCTCTCGAGGGGTTCGGACCGGCGTCCGTCACAGAGCGGAAGGGCGCCGTGACGTTCGTCGGACCGGATGGCAAGAGCCGCCCGCTTCCGAAGGGACGACCGATCTCCATGTCGCCGTGGACCCTGCAGGTGTTCGGAGGCGGGCGCGCTCCGGTTCTGCTGGTCTACGGCACGTCGGGGGGAACCGCTCCCGGTTGGTACGCCGTGAACCCTGAACTCGCCTTCACCCTGCCGCTGGAGGCCGCCCCGGCGCCGAGCCGGCGCCGGGTGCTGACGCTCGACGGCATCGACGTCGAGGCCGAAACGGCAGGACACGTGTCCGTAACGATCGGAGGCGCCACGACGCGGCTTCTGGTGATGCGGATGCCCGTCCCGGGGACCGAAGAGACAGAGTTGCAGGTGTACTTCCGGGACCGGACCAACGACCACGGCACTTATCCCGCGGGCCGGTTCGTGGAGCTCACCCCGAGCTCCGGCGGCACCTACCGCCTCGACTTCAACCGCGCCCGCAATCCCTTCTGCGCCTACAGCTCGGTGTATCCCTGCCCTGTCCCATGGTCCGGAAACACCGTTCCCCTACCAATCGAGGCGGGCGAGAAGTACCTGCCTGCCAAGCACGGGAGCTAGCCTGACCGCCCTGACCGCCATTCTGCTCGCCACCCTCCT
The DNA here is from genome assembly GCA_004525055.1 of Gemmatimonadales bacterium. GTDB lineage: Bacteria > Gemmatimonadota > Gemmatimonadetes > Gemmatimonadales > GWC2-71-9 > SPDF01. The sequence goes on from SPDF01000039.1 coordinate 9,027, forward strand.
GCCGGCCAGTGCCCCGCTCGCTGGACCGTGGCGGGCTACACTCGATCTGGCGGGCGGCCCGCTCCGGTTTGCCATCCAAGTGAACAGCAACGCGATGCCATCCGCCGAGCTCTGCAACGGCACCTTCTGCGAGCCTTTTTCGGCGGTGCGGGTCGCGGGCGACACCGTGGTCTTCGAGATCGGCGACTACGCCGCCTCCATTCGCGCGGTCTGGGAGGGCGACTCGCTGGTCGGCGCATATTCGAACGTCGGGAATCGCGGTCCCCGGACCATCCCGTTCCACGCTGTCCGCGGTCGTTGGCAGGTGGAGCCGGCGCCTCCCGAAATGCTGGGCGTGTGGGATGCCTGGTTCGGGTCAGAAGGCCGTCTATCGCCGCGAATCCTGGAATTCGACAACGGGGCGCTCGGCCTGCGCGCGACGGTGCTCTCCAACTCCGGCGACTACGGGGCGTTTTGGGGAGGGGCGTCCGGGCGGGAGTTCTCGGTCGGCCATTTCGATGGATCGTTCGTCTACATGATCACGGGAAAACTGCTCGGCGACACCCTCGTGGGGACCTTTCATGCAGGGCTCCGGAGCCAGACGCCCTTCACCGCCACTCGGAGTACCGGGGCCCCGCACCTCAAGCCGCCGACCGAAGTCACATCGGCCGACACGACGGGCCCCTTCCAGTTTGCCTTCCCCGATCTGGAGGGCAAGGTGGTGACGAATGAGGATCCCCGGTTCAAGGGGAAGGTCGTCATGGTGGACATCTTCGGCACCTGGTGCCCCAACTGCCAGGACGCCGCGCCGACCCTGCTGGAGCTCTACCAGGCCTACCACAGCCAGGGCTTCGAGGTGGTCAGTCTGGCCTATGAGGTCACAGGGGACCCGGAGGTTGATGGGCAACTGGTCCGCCGGTTCAGGGACAAATTCGGGATCCCATGGCCGATCCTGCTGGCCGGGGTCAACGACTCGGAG
>SPDF01000184.1 GCA_004525055.1 Gemmatimonadales bacterium
GTCCCGCCTCCCCGCCTCCATCTTCCAGAACGCGATGCCGCCGGCCTGCTGCCCCACGTTGACGGATCCCACGCGGGTCAGTGCCTTGAGATCGTAAACATCCACCTGCCCCGGTTCGGCGCCGACACCCTCGTTGCTGACGAAGGCGTAACGAGAGTCGGGCGAGATGGCGACGCCGTGCGTGACCGTGGTGGAACTCTTCATCTGCATGACACTGGTGCCGCTGGCCAGATCGAAGACCTGTACGCCGCCGCCCTGCTTGAGTGACGACACCAGCAGCCTGCCATCCGGTGTCACCGCCAGATTGTACGGTCCTCGGCCGGTCGCGAAGCGGCGGGTGACGGCCCACTGGTCGCGGTCGATTTCGAGGATCTCGTCCCGCTTGTTGCAGGCGACGTAGATCTTCTCGCCGCTGGCGGAGGGCTGGGCCCAGGTCGGTGAGCAGTCGGGGGGCGTCATCGGCTGGCCGGCGTCGTGGGCGTGCTGGTGCCCGCCTGCCGCTGCGGTGTCGATCGGCCCTTCGGACTCCTTCGACACGCTGAAGCGGCGCGCAATCGCGAAGGTACGGGTGTCGATTTCCACGATCTGGTCATCCATCATGCAGGCGGAGTACTGCCACATGCCCGTCACATCGATCCGGCTCCCGTGTGGCATGGTACAGGTGGTGACGCGCGCGACTTCGGTGCTGGTGGGGGTGTATACCACCGACACGGACGACGGAATCATGGCGCCATGCAGGTTGAAGTTGACCGCGAAGGCGTAGAGGCCGTCGGGGGTGACGTCGAGCGTGGCGGGGAAGTAACCGAGGAAGATTCCGGGGCTCGCCAGGGTGTCGGGGCCGAGTGCGTAGCGCCAGTATTTTCCGTCGGGGGAGCCGTGGCCTGTGGTCATGTGCAGCCATTTCCCGTCGCGGGAAATCGCGAGGCCGTGCGGGCCCTCCATTTCGACCGGTGTTTCTCCCACGGTGGTCGTCTTTTCCACCACCACGCCGTCGGCGTTGAAGCGGATCCGCTGGATCAGATCGGCCGACTCGGCCCCAACGTACACCCAGTAGGTGTTTGCGGGTGGCGCGGGGGTCTTCGGCTTCGGCTGCTGCGCCACGAGCGGGGCGGTCAGGGCGACGCAGGCCAGGAATCCGCCGACGAGGTGGGCGAGCGGCTTGCGGGCACATGGGGGTCGGACCATATATAGGACGCCTTTTCTCATCAGACTAACGCCAAGGGGCTAATCAATGAACGTAATCTCGATCGGGCGCGCCGTCAGGGTCGCCTTCCTGCTGACCCTGCTGGCCACGCCCGCGCTCTTTGCGCAGGACGCCGCGCCCGCCGTCACCCGGCTGGTGGCGGAGCCGTCGAGCATCTCGCTGCAGGCCGGGGAGACAGTGCCAGTCAAGCTCACCGCCTACGACGCGCAGGGCCTCGTGGTAGAGAATCCGCCGATCCGGGCCAGCGGCGCGCGGGGCGGGATCCAGATGACCCGTGAGGGTGTCAAGGGAATCCAGGCCGGGACGTACGAAATTGTTCTCTCGACCGTTCCAGCGGATACCAGCGTGCCGTCGGTGACGATCACGGTGCCGGTCACGGTGACCTGGCCGCCGGTGTCGGAGGTGGTACTCATTGCCGACCCGGGCACGCTGTACATCGGCGTGACCCTGGCGCACCAGGCGCAGGCGATGCACGCTGACGGGACGATGCGTCCCTCGAGTGCCGTCTCCTGGCGATGGGCGAGCTCAAATGAGGCGGTGGCGAGCGTGGATCGTTTCGGCAACGTCACCGGCCATGCCAAGGGCAAGGCCACCATCTCGGCGACCGCCGACGGCGTCACTGAGCTGCGCACCTACACGGTGAAGCCGAATCCCGTCACCCACTTGGAGATTGAGCTGGCGCAGACGACGGTGCGGACCGGCGACGTCCTCCACCTGGTGGCCAAGGCGACGCGGAGCAATGGCAGTGTGGTCCCCGACATGCCGATCACCTGGAGCTATCTCTACACGCCGGACGACACCGTGGCGGCGCCGGGCGCGACCGGCGTCATCGACCGCGGGCTCTTCGCCGCCGAGGTGCCGGGGCGGTACACGCTGCTCGCATCGGCGGGGACGGCGTCGGCCCGCAAGGTGGTCGAGGTCGTGCCGAGGCAGGTGGTGCGGCGCATCAACGTGACGGGACGGGGGTCGATCACGCACGTGCATACGTCGGATTTCTGGCCCTGGTCGGGCGTGGACGGCCGGGACTATGCGCTGGTGGGCACCTGGGGCGGCGACGGCTGGGCGTACGTTATGGACATCACCGACATGGCGAATCCGGTCAAGACCGACTCGGTGCAGGTCAACGCGCGGACCATCAATGATGTGACGGTATCGCCCGACGGGCGCTACGGGGTACTTTCGCGGGAGGGAGCGTCGAACCGGATCAACGGGATCGTCCTCCTCGACCTCGCGACACCGGCGCACCCGAAGGTGTCGGCCACCTTCTCGGAACAGTTGACCGGCGGCGTGCACAACATCTACGCTACGGACGACTATCTCTTCGCCATTTCGGGGGGTGACAAGTACGTCATCGTCGACGTGCGCGACATCTACAACCCCAAGTATGTCAGCGAATACAACCACCCCGACAGCCGGGTGCACGATGTATGGGTGCGCAATGGCATCGCCTACTCCTCGGAGTGGGGCACAGGCGTGGTCGCGGTGGACGTGGGGAACGGCACGTACGGCGGCACCATCGAGAAGCCAGTGCTGATCGGCACCTACAAGACCACCAGCGGGGCGACACACGAGATCTATCCGTATGTGCAGGCATCCACCGGCAAGGTGTACCTCTTCCTGGGTGACGAGGTGATGTCGCGGCAGGGGAAGGCATGGGCGGGGACCAGCTACCTCAACAACCTCAACGCCAAGGGTGGCCCGCCGCAGACGGCGGCCGGCTACACTCATATCGTTGACTTCACCGATCCCGAGCACCCGCAGAACATCGCGAAGTTTCACCAGGAGGAATTCGGCTCGCACGACATCATCGTCGAGGATGACGTCATGTACCAGGCGTACTACGACGGCGGCCTCCGGGTGGTGGACGTGAGCGGCGAGCTGGTGGGGAACCTGGCGGATCAGCGGCGGGAGATCGCGGTGTACAAGCCGTTCGATCCGGACGGCTACACGGCGAACGCGGCGTTCGTGATGAACGCGATGCCGTGGAAGGGGTACATCCTCTTCACCGACTTTAACAGCGGGCTCTGGGCGGCGCAGCTGGAGCCGAGGCCGGTGACGCCGTAACCTCACCCCCTTTCCCCCTCTCCATGATATGGAGAGGGGGGACGCTCGGTGAGAGTCGTGCGTATTTCTGGTGACACTCCCTCATCCCCCATCCATTAGGGTGGGGGATGTCTGTTTCCATCACGCGCCAGGGCTCGCAGTCGAACACGCGATTGCTGCAGAAACTGCAGTCTAAGCTGCGCCTGGGTCGGTATAGCCCGCGAACGATGCAGTCCTATTCGGGGTGGGTCGTCCGGTATGTGCGGTTCCACCGGCTCCGGCATCCGCTGGAGATGGGGGAGCGGGAGGTGGCGGCATTCCTCACCTGGCTCGCTGAGGAGCGGCGGGTGGCGATCTCGACGCAGGTGCAGGCGCAGGCGGCGCTGGTCTTCCTGTACCGTGAGGTGCTGGGGCGGCCGCTCCGGATGGGGAACCTGATCCCGAGGGGACGGGGACCGACCCGGATTCCGGTGGTGCTGGATGTGAGTGAAGTCGGGAGGGTCCTGGGGCAGTTGAAGGGGGTGCATCACCTCCTTGGCCTGCTGCTCTATGGGAGCGGGATGCGGCTGATGGAGTGCCTGGAACTGCGGGTGAAGGATGTGGACCTGGTGCGACACGAGATCCGGATCCGGCGGGGGAAGGGCCAGAAGGACCGGGTGACACTGCTGCCGGAGTCGGCAGTGGGGCTCCTCACCGACCACCTTATTCGCGTCAAGCTGTTACATGACAATGGATTACGCCGAGGAACGGGTTCCGTGGTGCTCCCCGAAGCGCTGGCGCGGAAATACCCTCGAGCGGACCGGAGCTGGCCGTGGCAGTGGATCTTCCCCGCGAGCCGGTTCCACGCCGACCCCTCGACGGGAGAATTGCGGAGGCATCATCTTCACCCTTCGGCGGTCCAGCGGGCGGTGGCCGAGGCGGTGCGGAGGTCGGGGGTGGGGAAGCGGGCGAGTTGTCACACGTTGCGGCATTCGTTCGCGACGCACCTGCTGGAGGCGGGGTACGACATCCGCACGGTGCAGGAACTCCTGGGTCACTCGGATGTCAGTACAACGATGATCTACACGCATGTGCTGCTGAAGGGCGGCCGAGGAGTGAAGAGCCCGGCGGACCGGCTGGGGAGTGCCCTGCCCCGCCCCGCGGTCTTTCCGGATTAGGCTGCGAGATATAGACTAGAGTAGAGACGGAGGCCCCTCAACGCCGTCGAATTCACGTTA
>SPDF01000175.1 GCA_004525055.1 Gemmatimonadales bacterium
CTTGCCGGCACGCTGCGCCTGGCTGACGATGAACCCGACGGCGGCCTGGTTGTCGGTGACCGGGTCGGTGTTCGGCATGGCACAGACCGCGGTGAATCCCCCGGCGGCGGCGGCCATGGCCCCGGAAGCCACCGTCTCGAGATCCTCCTGGCCGGGCTCGCGCAGGTGCACATGCAGATCGATCAGCCCCGGGGCCACGACCTTGCCCGCCGCATCGATGATCGCGGCGCCGTCCGGCGCCTCGACCCCGCGTCCGACCGCGGAAATCTTGCCGTCCTCGACGAGCAGATCGGCCACCCCATCGGTGCCGCGCGAAGGGTCGATGACGCGTCCGCCACGAATCAGGATCGGTGTCACGCGGCTTCACCTCGTGCGGCGGCGGCGACCGCGCCGGTGCCCCCCGCCAGTAGATACAGGACGGCCATCCGCACGGCCACGCCGTTGGTGACCTGCGGCAGGATGACGCTGTGCTCCCCGTCGGCCACGTCGCTGTCGATTTCGACGCCGCGGTTCATCGGCCCAGGGTGCAGGATGACCAGGTCCTTCGGCGCACGCGCGAGGCGCTCACGCGTGACGCCAAACACGCGATTGTACTCCCGCAAGGAGGGGATGAACCCTGCCTGCATCCGCTCCAGCTGCAGCCGGAGGATGTTGAGGGCGTCGGCCCACTCGATCGCGTCCTCGATCCGCGGCAGGATGGTGACCCCGAGCGACTCGATATTTCGTGGAAGCAATGAGGGTGGGCCGCAGACGCCGACTTCCGCGCCCAGTTTGGTCAGGCCCCAGATGTTGCTCCGCGCCACACGCGAATGGAGGATGTCGCCGCAGATGGCCACCTTCAGCCCGTCGATGCGGCCGAACTTGTCGCGCAGGGTGAGCAGGTCGAGCAAGGCCTGCGTCGGGTGCTCGTGCTTGCCGTCGCCGGCGTTGATCACATTCGACGCGATCCGGTCACCCAGGAACTTCGCGGCCCCCGAGGATCCATGGCGGATGACCACCATGTCGATCCGCATCGCCTCGAGATTCCGCGCCGTATCGACCAGCGTTTCCCCCTTGGAGACGGACGAGACTTGGGTGGCCACGTTGACCGTGTCCGCCGAGAGGCGCTTCTCGGCAAACTCAAATGAGATGCGGGTCCGGGTGGAGGATTCAAAGAAGAGGTTGACGATGGTCTTGCCGCGGAGGGCCGGCACCTTCTTGATGGCCCGTTCGCTGACTTCCTTGAACGGTTCCGCAGTGTCGAGAATGAACTGGATCTGGGCCGCGCTCAGCGTCTCGAGCCCGATCAGGTCCTTCCCGAGGGCGAGGGTGGCGGCGTCAATCGACACGGGCGAGCTCCACTGAGTCCCTGCCGTCGAGTTCGGAGACGAAGACGTCCACCCGTTCGCCGGGGCCGACGAGGACGGTCCGACCGGCGATGTCTGGTTGGATGGGGAGTTCCCGGCCGCCCCGGTCGACCAGGACGCAGAGCAGGATCCTGCGCGGGCGGCCGAAGTCGGCTAGCTCATCGAGCGCGGCCCGGATGGTCCGGCCGGTGTGAAGGACGTCGTCCACGATCACGACCGTTCGGCCGTCGAGCGACCCGGGGAGCTTGGTCTCGCCGACCACGGGACCGACGCCAACGGTCTGCAGGTCATCGCGATACAGGGTGATGTCAAGCTTGCCCAGGGGTATCTGCACCCCCTCGGCCCCCTCGATCAGCCGCCCCATTCGCTCGGAGAGTTCCACGCCACGGCGCTGGATACCGACCAGCAAAAGGCCCTCCGTTCCATGGCATCGCTCGACGATTTCAACGGCCATGCGCGCCAGGGTGCGTGCGATGGCTCGTTCATCGAGCAGAGGGGAACGTGAGGGCATCGAGAGCGGAAGCTAGTGGGGCGCTCGGGTCGAATCAAGCGGGTCCGGCGATCGGGGGGCGCGGGCGGCCTTCCACCGCGGGAGTCTCGCCACCAGCAGCAGGACGAGGGCCGCCCCGAAGAGGGCGGGCGTCCCGGTGTCCTTCTTGACCAGCCAGAGGAAGTGGAGCACCCCACCCGCGGCCGCGAGGTAGATGAGCCGATGCAACCGCTGCCATCGCCCCCCACCGAGCCGGCGGATTGACCCCTTCGTAGAGGTCAGCGCGAGTGGGAGCAGGAGGAGCCACGTCGACAGCCCCGCGAAGACCCACGGATGTTCAAGTACGTCCTTCTGGATTTCGACAAGCGAGAGCGACTGGTCAAACACGACGTAGGAGAGCAAGTGAAGTGTGGCGAGGAAGAATGCGAACAGACCGAGCAGGCGCCGGAGCCTGATGAGGTCGTTCCATCCCGTGCGACGGCGGAGAGGGGTAATCGAGAGCGTCAGGAGGAGGCCAATCAGCGCGCCCTTCCCGGTCCAGCGCTGGATCGTCTCGACGGGGTCGCTGCCAAGGCCGTCGTGAAAGGCGCCCCAGGTGAGCCAGGCGGGAATTCCCAGCCCCACCATCCAGATGACCGGCTTGACGACCCACCGGATGATTTGCCCTCGGCTCAGCACGGGCTCAGTAGTTGATACGCAGGTTCATGCCCGCGTACAGACTTGCCACCTGATCGGCATAGCCGTTGAACATGAGCGTGTCCTGCTTGAAGAATTCTCCGATCCGCCGCTCCCTGGCCTGGCTCCAGCGGGGGTGCGCGACTTGCGGATTCACGTTGGCGTAGAACCCGTACTCGCGCGGGATGGCGATGTTCCAGGTCGTCCGGGGCTGCGTGTCGGTGAATCGAATCCGTACAATGGCCTTCCCCCCCTTGAACCCATACTTCCAGGGCACGATCAGCCGCAGCGGCGCACCATTCTGGTTGGGGAGCGGCTTCCCGTAGACCCCCATCACCATGAGCGTCAGCGGGTGGAGCGCCTCGTCCATCCGAAGCCCCTCCACATAGGGCCAGGGGAGGACGTTGCTCCGCTGGCCTGGCATCTGGGCCGGATCGTTGAGTGTGGTGAACTCCACGTACTTCGCCTGGCTGCTGGGCTCCAGGCGACGAATCAGATCGCCAAGGGGAAAGCCCATCCACGGGACCACCATCGACCACCCCTCCACGCACCGATGGCGATACACTCGCTCTTCGGCGGGATGCGGCCGGACCAGATCGTCGTAGGAGTAGGTGCCCGGCCGCTTGACCGCGCCCGCCACCTCGATGGTCCAGGGGTCGGTCTTCAGGCCGCCGGCCAACTTGGCCGGGGAGGCCTTATCAGTGCCGAACTCGTAGTAGTTGTTGTAGCCGATGACATCTTTATACGGTGTCAGCTTGTCATCGCTACGGCGGGGCCAGGCCCCAAGTCTCGGCGGCAGGACAGCGCCAAGCGCCGCGGCACCGGCCGCCAGCATGAAGGCCCGGCGATCGAGATAGTGCTGGTAGGGAGTGATTTCAGAGGAGGGAATCTCCCCGCCACGGCGAATGATCACAGGTCGGACTCCGATGGGTGACCCTCCCTATACGCCGGGATGCGTGGAGAGGTTCCCGAGCCGGGGAAATTGTTCTGTCGTCACGAGGAGGCCCAGAAAGGGGCCGACGAAGCCATCTCGATCTTCAAACCAGTAGGTAGAGGAGAGGGACGGACAGGGAGGGATTCGAACCCTCGAAACGGCGTAAACCGTTTACACGCTTTCCAGGCGTGCCTCTTAAACCACTCGAGCACCCGTCCAGGACGGCCGACTTCGACCGGGGCGCATACTAGCCGTGGGGTGGGGCGAGGTCAACGTCCTGCGAGCGGCCTCACCCCGCTTTCGAGTCCTTGAGAAACCTGATCCACTCCCCTCGGTCGGAACCACGAGCATCAACCGGCGGCGGAGGAAGGGTGGAGGGGAGGTGCTCGTCCCACCAAAGGCGGGCCCGTTCCAGCGTCCATGGGCTGTCGAACTGGAGGCCGTCGAGCATGGCAATAAGGGCCTCCGCATCGGCTGGGCGGTCGTTCGGGGCCTTGGCCATGCACGCCAGCACGACGGCGTCGAGCTCAGGCGAGACCGGATATCGCGCCTTGGCCGAGGGCGCCGGGGGAGGCTCGTTGGCCTGTTTGAACAGCATCTGGATCGTCGTGGTGGCGTAGAAGGGGAGGTCGCCCGTCAACAGCCAGTAGGCGCTGCACCCCAGCGCGTAGATATCCACCCGGTGATCGATGTCCGGATCGCCGAGCGCCAGTTCCGGCGCCATGAAGGCGGGGGTGCCCGTCATCGCATCGGCGGCGGTCAGCTTCATGTCGGCCGGCTCGCTGGCGACATTCTCCTTGACGAGTCCGAAGTCGAGCACCTTCACGAAGTCCACCTCCACCCCTGCCCGGCAGGCGAAGAGGTTCGACGGCTTGATGTCGCGGTGGACCAGATTACGGCGGTGGGCCTCGGCCAGGGAGAGACAGGCCTGGCGCACCATGTACACCACCCGTTCGGCCGGGAGCGCCCCGAACTTCTTGCCCATGTCCTCCAGGCTCATTCCCTCGAGCAATTCCATGGCATAGAAGAAGCTCCCGTCGCCGGTCGGCCCGAAATCGTAGAGCGCGATGGTATGCGGGGAATTGAGTCCCGCCGCCGCGGCCGCCTCGCGCCGGAACCGCTCCATCGCCGTTCGCGCGGTTTCGGCGCTGACCCCCTTGATGTTGTCGGAACGGATCAATTTGACCGCCGCGGGCCGGGCGAGGAGTTGGTGGGTCGCATGGAACACCTGTCCCATGCCGCCCTCACCGAGCA
>SPDF01000129.1 GCA_004525055.1 Gemmatimonadales bacterium
ACCGCGCGTACCTCGTGGCGGCTCTCGTCCGTGTACAGCGCGATGTCATCTTCGCCCAGCCGTGACGCCGGGAAGAACCCAAGGGTCGCACGCGCCTCGAGCCGCCGGTTCGTCACGATGTCCTGGAGCAGCTTCTCGGCATCCGCCATCAGTTCGCGCGCCGCGGCCCCCGTGACCGGATCCTCGAGAATGGCCGGATAGTATCCCTTGAGTTCCCATGCCTGGAAGAACGGGGTCCAGTCGATCCGGGGGACGAGTTCCTCGAGGGGGTAGTTGGCGAACTCGCGGAGACCGAGAAAGCTGGGGCGCGGCGGCGGCGTCGGCCACTCCAGCTGCACGGCCCGCTTCCGCGCTTCCGAGAGGGGTCGGAGTGGGGTTGCGCCCTTGGCGGCGTGCTCCTTTCGGAGCAGCGCCTGGGCGGTGCGCGCCTCCGCCACAAATGCCGGCCGGAGACTTTCGCTGAGGAGGCTGCTGGCCACGGCCACGGCACGCGAAGCGTCCTGGACATGGACGACGGGTCCTGGATAGGCGGGAGCGATCCGGACGGCCGTGTGCGCACGGCTCGTTGTGGCGCCGCCGATCAGGAGCGGCTGCGTAAACTCTTCGCGCGCCAGCTCTGAGGCGAGGAACGCCATTTCGGAGAGTGAGGGCGTGATCAGGCCGCTCAACCCGATCAGGTCGACGGCGTGCTCCTTCGCCGCTTCGAGGATCTTCGCGGCCGGCACCATGACGCCGAGATCGATCACCTCGAAGTTGTTGCACTGAAGCACGACGCCGACGATGTTCTTGCCGATATCGTGCACGTCGCCCTTCACGGTGGCGAGGAGGATCTTCCCCTTCGGGCGACCGCCGTCCCGTGCCTTGGCCGCCTCGATATACGGGATCAGGTGCGCCACCGCTCGCTTCATCACCCGCGCGCTCTTGACCACCTGCGGCAGGAACATCCGTCCCGCGCCAAAGCGGTCACCGACCTCGTTCATCCCGTTCATCAGCGCGCCCTCAATCACGTCGAGCGGATGGGCCGCCTCCTGCCGCGCTTCCTCGGTGTCCGCCTCGATCCAGTCTGTCAGTCCCTCCACCAGTGAGTGGGCCAGCCGCTCGTGCACCGACCCATCCCGCCAGCGCAGATCGGGTCCGGCTGACACGGCCTGGCCCGCCACGCCGGCCGCGACTTCCAGCAGGCGATCCGTCGCATCGGCACGACGGTTGAGGATCAGGTCTTCCACCCGCTCCCGCAAGTCAGCGGGGAGATCGTCGTACAGCGCCAACTGCCCGGCGTTGACGATCCCCATGTCCAGGCCGGCGCGGATGGCGTGGAAAAGGAAGACGGCGTGGATCGCCTCGCGGACCGGGTCGTTCCCGCGGAATGAGAACGAGACGTTGCTGATGCCGCCACTCACCGATACGTGGGGCAACTCCGCCTTGATGCGACGGGTGGCTTCGATGAAGGCCACTCCGTAGCCGGCGTGCTCCTCCAGTCCGGTCCCGACGGCAAAGACATTCGGGTCGAGAATGATGTCTTCGGGCGGGAATCCCGCCTTGGTAATCAGGAGCTCGGAGGCCCGCTTCCCGATGGCCACCTTTCGCTCGACGCTGTCGGCCTGCCCCTGTTCGTCGAAAGCCATCACCACCACCGCTGCGCCATAGCGACGCACCAGGCGGGCCTGCTGGAGGAAGGACTCCTCGCCTTCCTTGAGCGAGATGCTGTTGACGACGCTCTTGCCCTGGGTGCACTTGAGGCCCGCCTCGATCACCTCCCAGCGCGACGAGTCGATCATCACCGGCACCTTGGCGATGCCCGGCTCGACCGCCGCCAGGCGGAGGAAGCGGGTCATCGCCGCCACCGCATCCAGCATCCCCTCGTCCATGTTCACGTCGATCAGCTGGGCGCCGTTGTCCACCTGTTGCCGCGCCACCTCGAGGGCGGGCTCGAACTGGCCGTCGAGAATCAGCTTCGCGAAGCGGCGGGAGCCGGTGACATTGGTGCGTTCACCGATGTTAACGAAGTTGGTCGTGGGTCCGACGACGAGCGGCTCGAGTCCGCTCAAACGAAGCCGGGGTTCGATCTCCGGGGGCCGGCGCGGTGCCAGCCCGCGCACTGCCTCGGCCACGGCGCGGATATGGTCAGGCGTCGTGCCGCAGCAGCCGCCCACGATGTTGACCAGCCCGTGCTCGGCAAACTCCCGCACCACCGCCGCGAGCTCCGCCGGGGTTTCGTCGTATCCGCCGAACGCGTTGGGCAGCCCGGCGTTCGGGTAGACGCTGATGCGCGTCGGTGCGACTCGGGAAAGTTCCTGCAGGTGCCCCCGCAGCGCCTTGGCGCCGAGGGCACAATTGAGCCCCACCGCCAACGGGCGGGCGTGTGACACTGCCAGCCAGAACGCTTCGACTGTTTGCCCCGACAGGGTGCGCCCGCTCTGGTCCACCACCGTGCCGGAAATGATGACAGGCAACCGGGCGCCCCATCGGTCGAAGCACTCTTCAATGGCGAAGATGGCAGCCTTGGCGTTCAGCGTGTCGAAGATCGTCTCCACCAGCAGGAGGTCGGCGCCCCCCTCCACCAGTCCCTCCACCGCCTCGCGGTAGGCACCGGCGAGAGTGTCGAAGTCGATGTTGCGGTGAGCGGGGTCGTTCACGTCCGGGCTGAGTGACGCGGTCCGATTGGTCGGCCCGATGGCACCGGCCACGTACCGGAAGTGGCCTGGCTCCCGGGCCTCCGCCCGGTCGGCGGCGGCCCGCGCGACCGCAGCGGCCACGCGATTGAGCTCCCGCGCAATCGGCGAGAGGGCGTAGTCGGCCAGCGCGATGGAGGTCGCGTTGAAGGAGTTGGTCTCGATCAGGTCGGCGCCAGCCTCGAGATAGGCGTCGTGGATGTCGCCGATGATGTCGGGCCGGGTGAGGCAGAGCAGGTCGTTGCAGCCGCGGAGATCGCTCCCGTGGGCCGCAAAGCGCTCGCCACGAAAGTCACCCTCGGCGAGCTCATGGCGCTGGATCATCGTGCCCATGGCGCCGTCGAGCACGAGAATCCGCTCACTCAGTAGCCGCTCGAGCGCGGCCAGGCGGCGGCGGCGGGTGGGAAAGGCAGGACCGGGGAAGGACATTACACAGGGCTCCAACAACGACGCCCGGAACCAAAACGGCTCCAGGCGAGCGTTTTAGCAGGTTGTTTAACGTGGCCGCAATATGCGCAAATCACCACGAATCGATGTGTCTGACCCTTGAATTGTAGCCGTCGGCCACTCGATGGCAAGGGCGGGGTCACAAAGGGAGAAGTCCCAGCGCCTCGGCGGCCTCGGCACGCCCAACACCCCGAACGTGTACGGTCTTCTGCCGACCGCCGTGGCCGGCGGTGATCTCCACCGCGCGCACCGGCACGCCGAGTCTCGTGGCCAGGAAGCGAATCAGCTCCTCATTGGCGGCGCCGTCCACCGGCGGGGCCGAGAGTCGGATCCGAATCGTGTCGCCGTGGAGGCCGGCCACTTCGGTGCGGGAAGCGCGGGGCTGGATCCGGAGGCGGAGGCGTATACCCCCCTCCGTGCTTTCCAGTGGATTCATCGAATGAGGTTGAGCAACAGCGATCGAAGGAGGACCAGCGCCAGCCAGGCCACGAGCGGGCTGAAATCGATCATCCCCATCGGCGGGAGGACCCTTCGGATCGGGGCGACCAGCCATTCGGTCAGAAGGATGATCGGTCGAAACTGGCGATGGTAGGCGCCGATGCCGAACCAGGACGCGACGACCCGGATGATCAGCGCGGCGATCAGCAGGGCGAAGATCCCATTGATCAGGAATGCCGCCAAGCCGCCCGTACCGCCGCCGGCCGCCAGTTGGGCGCGATACCAGAACCCGATCGACCAGTCGGTGAGCGAAATCAGCAGCAGGCCGCCGAGGACCGTGAATCCGAACAGCCACGCAGGCGCGTCCTGGGGGTTGCGTCCGGCGCGGGCCAGTCGCGCTTCGATCGGGCGGAGGATCGGATCAGCCACCCGGCGCACCAGTCGTGGCCAGGCCCCGAACGGGGCCAGATGTTGCGCGCGCACCAGCCAGAAGGTGAGCGCCACGACGGCGGCAAAACCAAGCGCGGCGATGCTCACGCCGCGGGCAATCAGGGCCATCAGGGTCATGCGGGCATCATCGGCCGCTGGCTCGTTGCACCTTGTAGGGAGAGCTCCGCCCCTCGGAATCGGTACAGGTCACCGTGAATTGGCCATCGTTGAGCGCCGATTCTTCGAGGAGGTCTGTGGTCCCTCGGCAACTCGTCAGGAGGTGGCCGAGTGGATTGCGGAACATCGCGAGGGCCATCGGTGGTCTGGCGCGGGTATCGATCTGCCGTGCCACCTTGGGGGTGAGACTGTCGATGCCAGCCGTGCGGAGCGACGCCGGGTACTTCCGCTGGTTGGCGGCGGCGTATGCCGCGAGGCGATCGACGAGCAGGAAGACGTCGCCGCCGAGGAGGGTGGCCTCTTTCTGCGCGACATCGCCCGCCGGCGGTGCGGGGCGGGAAGGTGGGTTGGCCTTTGCCGACGACCGGTCGTTGCCGCAGGCAGTGACGATGGCGCAGAGCAGGAAGAGTGCGACTGCGCGGCCGGTCCTGCTACTCCATGGCGAATTCACGATTGAATACCACCTCGAACGTGAAGGTCTTGGCCCGGCTGCGGGTTTCGATCAGGTCGGCGATCCGGCGGAGTCGATCGGGAACGGCCATGATCCGCTCCTGCGCCTTCCGCCCCATCTCGTTCAGGCCGTCGAGCTTCTCGATCTTCCAGAAGGCGATCTGCTCCTGGACGATCTTGAGGTAGTCGCGCGGCCCGTAGATCCCGGCGCGCCGGATCACGTCCGCGAAGTCGCGGAAGCCCGGAATGGTGAGTCCGGGCATATCGATCCCGGGCAGGATATGCGAGGCCGATTCCAGACCGCGGTTTGGGTCGCGCGCGAGGACCTCGCTGAACACCGTACGGTAGAACGTGAAGTGCCGCGCCTCCTCCATCGCCACCTTCTCGAGCACCGCGCCGAGCTGCGGATCGTACTCCGCCACGACCCTCCCGGTCTCGGCGTGCGACCGCTGGGTAGCCCGCTCCTGCACCGACGTATAGACGAAGACGCGATAGGGGTCCTTGTCCCAGTCGGGATTGAACCCGGCGCGCATGTACTCGAACTGGATCTCTTCCAGCTTGCGCTGGTCGAGGAGGCCGGTATCACGCACATAGTCGTGCAGCACCTGGCCGTGGCGGTCCTCTTCGGCAGTCCAGAGGTTGAGCCAGTCCCGCCAGTGGCTGTCCTCGCCGGCGTGCGCCGCAAAGACCCGATGGAAGTGGGGGAGTCCTTCTTCCGTGAGCAGGTTGAGGGCGACGGCTGCGCGCGCGGGCACCGGGATGCCTTCGGCGCGGCGCCGGGCGCGCTTGCGGTGATCCTCGACCGATTCGTCGGGGCCGGGGCCGATCAGGTCGTGGGGAAACCAGAGAGGACGTTTTGCTTCATGCGTAGCCATCAGATCACGCACCGTGCTCTCGAAGTCCCGCAGGACCTCGAACTTGGCGATGATGTCGCGCGCCGAATCTCGGATCGTCACAGTGCCCCCGGGGCCACCGGCCCGGAACGAGAGAGAGTCGGGGTGGTCACGCCACCCCGACTCT
>SPDF01000131.1 GCA_004525055.1 Gemmatimonadales bacterium
CCGATCGTCACCCCGGCCGCCCGGCTGTTCTATCCCGCTTCCCCCTGGAACCCTGATGTCGCATTACTGGCTGCTCAAGACCGAACCGTCCACGTATTCGTTCGACGACCTCGAGCGCGAGCGGAGCACCACCTGGGACGGTATCAAGAACGCCCTGGCGCTGATCAATCTCCGCGCCATGCATCCCGGTGACGGTCTCCTGTTCTATCACTCCGGCAAGGAGCGGGCGGTGATCGGGCGGGGGAGTGTGGCGTCTGCGCCCCGCACCGACGGGAAAGTGACGGTGGTGGATGTGCGGTGTGAGGCGCGGCTGCCGACCCCGGTCACGCTGGCGCAAATCAAGCGGGAGCCCGATCTGGCCGGACTCCCGTTGATTCGCAACACGCGCCTCTCGGTGATGCCGGTGACCGCCGATGAGTGGGAGGCGGTCAACCGGTTGGCGCAGGGCTAGGTAGAGCGGTCCACCCGGTCAATTGCCCGTGCAGCAGGCGTTGCCGCATTTCGACCAGGTTTTCGCGTCAGCCTCGCTCCAATTCCACCGCGCAGCCGCTGCGGGGATGATATTGCCGCCGTGCTCGTTGCGGCGCACGCAATAATAGTATGGGGCGCCGTCTTCAGGCCCGGGGGTCACCTTTCCCCACCAGCCAACATACCCCGGTGAGTCCACCCCGATCCCCGTGCAGTGCTTGGCCCCCGCTGGCACTTCACATTCGCTCGCCGTGCCATGGCAGATATCCACCCGGTTGATCCCAGCCTGCATCGGTATTTTCGCCTTATAGGCGGCGTCCACGAACACGTAGGCGCTCGGAATCCAGTTGCCCTCGAACGCGTCCTCTAGGACGGCATCCAGGCCGGGTTGGGGGAAGACAGTTCCGGAAACATCGGCCATCACCAGTGTGCCATCCTCCTTCCGAAGGTCGAGGCGCTGATGATCGTACCAGCCCTTGACCGCCACCATGCGGGACTTCTCCGCGTCAGTGGGCACGGGTGCATTCGGTATATCCCCGACGGCGCTGAGGAACTCCGCCCCATCGGGCGTGTCGCTAGCCGGTTCCGAGGGTGTGAAGCCGGGCGCCCCGATCTCGCACCACTCGTCGCCGCAGCGAATCCCGATGTACTGCATGCGGTGCTCCCTATCCCAATCCCATCGCGCTACCGGCGGAATGTCCCGCGGCCGCAGCGGCTCGGGGAGTGCGGCCGGCCTCACCTGGAGGTCTGTGCCGCCGGTCCGGATGGTGTCGATCGGGGTTAGGCATCGACTGGGATCCTCGGAGTCACGCCACGAGTTCTGGCCCAGGGCGACAAGCCTCGCGTGCCAGGTGTCGGTTTTCCAGAGGAACAGACAGCTGAACCCGGGTTCGATGCCGAGCGGCTTGTAGGAATGTTCGATGTCCATGTTGTAAATAATCGCGACCGGGACGGCCTTCACCGAGTCAGGGTCCCCCCTCGCGAAGGCCATGTCGAGCTCGTTGGCAGCACAGATGGCCACGAGCGGGCCGAACGCCATGCCGTCCTGCGACGGTGCCGAAGCGAGGCCCGAGGCATCTGCCGGAACAACGAATCGCTGGCAGTCGTGGAATTCCGGCATGTCGGCAATCGGTCCAATTAACTGAAACGTGCCGATTAACACGCTGTCACCCTCGGGGAGCCAAATAAGCGCCTGATCCTGTTGGCAATCGTTTTGGGTCATGGATGATGACGGGTCCGGGCCTCGCTCCGCGCAACCCCAGAGGAAGAAGAGGGCCAGCAGTAGCGCCACGCCGAGAATCCACACATTCTGCCGCTGACCTGTAATGGGGGTCGAGTTCATTCTGCCTCCCTGGGCCCTGAAGGCCCCAATCGAGTACACGACATCAACGTGATAGCTCTTCCATCCGGGTCACCATCGGTTGCTGGAAACCGTCTGCACCCGACCACAGGATGACGACCGCTGTCGCCCACAGCCTCGCCGCAGCGCGATCGCCCAGTTGATTGGCCAGCTCCGCCCTGAGGACCATGGCCCGCACCAGAGGGCCGGCCTGGTAGACCTCCAGGAAGAGCTGGGGTGGGGTGCGCGGTAGCGCGGCCAGGATCGGATCGAGCCACGCCACGGCCGAGTCGGGGTGTCCGAGCGCGGCCATCAACCACGCGGTCCCATATCCAATATCGATGGTGCTCGCTGATGGCCGCTCGCTGAACCGCGGTGAGCGGCTGTCCAGCAGTGCCTCCCACGCCGCACCAGTGTCGCCGCGCTCGAATGCGGCATCAGCATTCAGCAGCCCGGGGCTCGTTCCGGCCAGCTGGGCGACCTCGGGGAATTGATAGGCAGGAAAGCCGACCAAGATCGGCAGGTGTAGCCACATCTCCTGAGCCTGACTTCGCGCTTGGGCGTCGACGGACCTTGTCAGAGCCTGGATGACCCGCGGCGCGAGCGCGCGCAAGCTGTCGGTTGGCCCTCCCATCGCGGCGTAGGTCAGGAAGGTGATCCCGACGCCGACCAGCGGCGGTGGGGTGTCAGGTCGCTCCCGGCTAGACATGCTTCGACCCAGACGCGCCGCCATGTGCGCCCGGCCGGTAAGTGCTGCCAGGCTGGCGAGCAGCATCGGCTCGACCGAACCGTCCGCCGGGGCGTGATCAAGCAGAGAATCGGCGAGCAGGCGCGCCACGCGGAGACTTGCGACATCGGACGGTGAGCTGAAAAGGACGCGCATCCAAATCTCTGATGTCGCGACCCGGACCGTCTCGTCCGGTCCCTTGGCCAGCCGTCGGGCCTGCGCCAGCGTGTCGAGCGCCGATCGATCGCCCAGCAATTGAAGCGACACGCCGAGTGCCTGCAACGCATCCGCGCTGGCCGGGTACTCTGCGACCCATCCGACGGCGATGTCATACAGTCGCCGCCGTTGGTTCCAAACTGCTTCAATGCTCGTGGCGGTGCCCTGGCCAGTCATTTCTGCGCCAGGTTCCCTTGCGACGGGGTAGAGCACCAGCGTGTCGGCTGCCCAGGAAGGGAAGGCATAGAATGTTGCCGGATTCGGGGGCAGCCCCAGCCCGAACCGGACGTCGGTTCCGCTCGCCAGTAGCAGGTGAACCATGTCGGAGTACGAGTCGGTGCGAAGCTCCCTGAAGATTGGCGGAAAGAGGCGATAGGCCTGCTCGTACGCATTCAGGGCGGCATGAAAGCTGGAGCGGAAGCGCCACTTCGTGGGTGAGGTCGGATCCCGCACGACGAGCCGGTCCTGGTCGAGGCAATTGCCCAGGCCGTACCAGACCACGAAATCGAACGGGTGTTCCCGCGTCAACTGCTGCCACCGGCGGCAGGCCACCTCCAGGTCGCCCTGCGCCTGGGCAAGTACCGCATCGGCGAGCTGCCGGTCGCGGTCGGAGAGGTCTCCGCGACCCGCCACGGCGCGTTCGGCTGATGAACGCCAGGTGGCGGGTTCACTGGGATCCGTCCAGAGCCGCACCAGCGCCAACCAAAGCTGTGCCTGTGCATACCCGGGGTCGAAGCGCAGAGCTGCACTGAAGCTCGAGTCTGCCGCGGCGAGATCCCAGGCGTTGATGGCCGCGGAACCGACCTCGAACGCCTGCCGGGCCGGGAGGGATGTCGTTCGGTCCCCCAGTTGAAGACCGCCGGGGCTCACGGCCTGCAACAGCAATCCTTCGCCGAGAACTCGGAACGCCTCATCCCGGCCTGTCAGGTCCAGGGGGACCCGGATGGTGCGCTCCCGGAGCACCGGGTCGTCAGAGCCGGCGGCGACTTGATACAGCACTGCGTGGACTCGGATCGAGTCGCCGACACGTAAGGCATCGGCGCGGATATAGCGGCCCGCTCCGAGGTCCGTGACCAACCGATCCCAGTCCTTCCGCACGTACCCGCTCGTGTCGTGGCGGGCGATGGCCTCCTGGACCTGGAACTGATACACCACATTCACGCCCTCCCATCTTCGGAGCGCGTCCTCGAGGAGGAGGGTAGGCTGGAGCCCTTCGGGAACTCCGCTGTCCTGGCTGAACGAGACGATCGCGTATCGAGTTGTGTCGAGCGCGGCAGCCGCAGCTCCCGCGCGGCGCTCGGCGGCCCCGCCGTTGGTCATGTACCACGTGGCCCCCACCCCAACGGCCAGCATGATCGCAATCCACACCCCACGCCGGCGGAGCGGGTGCGAAGGCACTTCTGCCGGCTCCCAACCACCTGAGGCACTCGGCTGCAGCGCCTCAACAAATTCCGCCGCGTTCGCGAAGCGATCCGCCGGTGATTTCTCGAGCGCTCGCATCACCGCCCGCTCGACCGGCGCCGGGACCGTACTCCGAAGCGTTCGCAGGGACGGGGCGTGATCCATCCGATGCCGCGCAAGCACCGCCTGCGGGGTTGCGCCCGTGAACGGCGGCTCACCGCCCAGCATTTCGTACAGCACGCAGCCCAGCGAGTAGAGGTCGCTGCGCCCATCCAGGTTCGGCTCTCCACCCGCCTGCTCGGGGGACATGTACGACGGCGTGCCGATCACGAGCCCGGCACTGGTGACCGCCTCCGGGTCCACCGCCTCCTTGACCGCCCGGGCAATGCCGAAGTCCGCCACCACCGCGTGCCCGTCCATCAGGAGGATGTTGGCGGGCTTGATGTCACGATGGACCACGCCGTGCGCGTGGGCGTACCCCAACGCCGCGCCGATCTCCCGCGCAATTTGAAGGGCATCCTCGAGCGGGAGCTGCTTCTCCCGGAGCAGCCGCTCCCCGAGCGTTTCCCCTTCGACATAGGGCATGGTGTAATAGGGCAACTCGGGCGAGTGCTCCGTGGGAGGCACCACGCCCGAGTTGAGGAGTGGGAGAATGTGCGGATGCGCCAGTTCGGAGGAGATGCGAATTTCGCGGAGGAATCGCCCGCGGGTCATCACGCCCGCCAGCTCGGGCCGGAGGACCTTGATGGCCACATGGCGGGGGTGCTTGAGTTCGCGGGCCAGATAGACGGTGGCCATCCCACCGCGCCCCAGCTCCCGTTCGAGCTGGTACGTGTCGGCCAGGGCTATTTGCAGGGAACGAAACAGGTCAGACACCAGACTGCCTCCCCAACGGCTACCATACTGCGCACGTGAATTTGGGGCAAGCGGGTCAAGACAGACTCAGGCGAGTATGAAGCCTACCGAAGATTTCCCGAAAGCGCTATATTTTGCCGATGGCTACCACCCTGTTCAAGCTCGAGGCACCCTTTGAGGCCGCCGGCGATCAGCCCCGGGCGATCGAGGAGTTGACTGCCGGGCTCAGGCGGGGTGATCCGTACCAGACCCTGCTCGGCGTCACCGGGTCCGGCAAGACGATGACGCTCGCCAACGTCATCGCCGCCTACGGCCGCCCCACCCTGGTGCTCTCCCACAACAAGACCCTCGCCGCCCAGCTCTACGGCGAACTGCGGCAGTTCCTCCCGACCAATGCTGTCGAGTACTTCGTCTCGTACTACGACTACTACCAGCCCGAGGCATACGTCCCCAGTTCCGACGTCTACATCGAGAAGGATGCCTCGATCAACCAGGATATTGAACGGCTCCGGCTCCGGGCGACCTCCAGCCTCATCGAGCGGGAGGACGTCGTCATTGTCGCCACGGTGAGCGCCATCTACGGCCTTGGCGACCCGGTCGAGTACCGTGCCCAGATGGTC
>SPDF01000346.1 GCA_004525055.1 Gemmatimonadales bacterium
ATGGCTCTTCGACGCCAACGTGGGCCGTCTCGCGGCCACGATTGTCGGGCTGGCGGTGATCGTGGTGCTGGTGCGCGCCGCACAACGCGCCCTGGTGGGCCGGATCGAGGATACCGACACCCGGTACCGGGTGCGGAAGGCAGTCGGCTTCTCGGGGTACGTCTTCGCCTTCCTCTTCCTGGCCGCGCTCTTCAGCGACAAGCTGGGTGGCCTGACGGTCGCCTTCGGCGTCGCGGGCGCGGGAATCGCGTTCGCGCTCCAGGAGGTCATTGCGAGCATCGCCGGCTGGCTCGCCCTCACCTTCTCGAACTTCTATCACCCCGGCGACCGGGTCCAGCTCGGCGGCATCAAGGGGGACGTGATCGATGTCGGCGTCCTCCGCACGACCCTCATGGAGGTGGGCGAATGGGTGGATGGCGACCTCTACAACGGGCGGATCGTGCGGGTGGCGAACAGCTTCGTCTTCAAGGCCCCCGTCTTTAACTACTCCGGCGACTTCCCCTTCCTCTGGGACGAGATCCGGGTGCCGATTCGCTTCGGGAGCGACCGCGCCGAGGCTCGGGCCATCATCCAGCAGGTGGCCGACCGGGTCGTGGGGGAGTACGCCAAGACCTCGGCGATCGCCTGGAAGGGGATGGTCAAGAAGTACCGCATCGAGGACGCGAGTGTTACACCGATGCTGACGCTGGTGGCCACCGACAACTGGCTGCAGTACACCCTCCGCTACGTGGTGGACTACCGCCGCCGCCGCGGGGTAAAGGACGCCCTCTTCAACGGCATCATGGACCTGGTGGAGGCGTCGAGCGGCCGGGTACAACTCGCATCCGCCACCTTTGAGCTGGTGGCGGCGCCCCCGATTTCCGTCCAGACCAGCGCCGGGGGGCGATGATGCAGTCGCTGACCGCCTGGGCGACCAACGCCCTCGGCCTGAGCCCCGTCACGCAGATGCGCCTGCTCGTGACGATCGGCGGCATCCTGCTGGTGCTCGCGGTGCGCGCGACGGTCCTCGCGGGGATGCATCGCAGGGTGACCGACCTGCACACCCGTTACCGGTGGCACAAGGGCGCCAACTACACCGCGGGTGTCATCGGCATCCTGCTCGTCATCCGGATCTGGCTGGTGGACTTCACGGGCGCCGCCACCTACCTGGGGCTCCTCTCGGCCGGCCTCGCCATCGCCCTCAAGGATCCGCTGGCCAACCTCGCCGCCTGGCTCTTCATCCTCTGGCGCCGCCCGCTCGAAGTGGGAGACCGGATCCAGGTGGGCGCCCATGCGGGCGACGTGGTCGACGTCCGACTCTTCCAGTTCACTCTGCTTGAGATCGGCAACTGGGTGGCAGCCGACCAGACGACCGGTCGCCTGATCCATGTGCCGAACGCCATCATCTTCACCACGCCCCTGGCCAATTACACGCGCGGGTTCCGGTCCATCTGGACCGAGCTGCCGGTACTGGTCACCTTCGAGAGCGACTGGGAGAAGGCGAAGTCCCTGCTGGAAGGCATTGCCGGGGATTACAGCCGCAACACGAGCGAGGACGCCGGACCGGGGCCGGGAGGCTCAGCGACCCGCTACGCGCTTCCGAAGAGCCCCACCGCACCCGTTGTGTATGTGTCGGTGGATGCGAGCGGCGTGCTCCTGACGCTCCGCGTCCGGTGCTCCCCCCGGGAACGCCGGAAGGCGACCGACCTGCTCTGGAAGGATGTCCTACGGGCCTTCGCCCAGTGCTCCGACATCGACTTCGCCTACCCGACGACGCGGCTCTACGCCAACGACAGGGAAGGGAAGCCGGGAAAACACCCCCCCGGCGCTCCCGGCTCCTTGTCATCAACCCCCTGACCTGACGACACTGTGCATATCGACACCATTCTCGTCTTGCTGTTCATCGTGGCGACCACGGTTGCCATCATCGCCAAGCAGCTGCGACTCCCCTACACCGTCGCGCTGGTGGTCGCGGGCCTCGTGCTCGGGCAGCTCCACGCGTTCGAACCGCCGCACCTGACCCAGTCGCTTCTCTTCGCGGTCTTCCTCCCCGGCCTCCTGTTCGAGGCAGCCTTTCACTTCGACTTCAGCCTCTTTCGGCGCGATCGCTCGCTGATCCTGACCCTCGCGGTGCCGGGGGTGCTGGCGGGCATCTTCCTGACTGCGGCGATCCTGATCCCGGTCGCCGCCGCCCTGCACCTGACGGACACGCTCACCTGGACGCACGCGCTGGTGTTCGGCGCCCTCGTCGCCGCCACCGACCCGATCGCGGTGGTGGGGCTCTTCCGGAGCCTCGGCGCCCCGCGCCGGCTGGCGGCGCTGCTCGAAGGGGAGAGCCTGCTCAACGACGGGACGTCCATCGTCTTCTTCGGGATCATCCTCGCCGTGGCCGGCGGTGCGGCCGTCTCGGCGTCCGGCGTGGTCCTGGAGTTCATCCGGGTGGTGGGGATCGGGATCGGAGTCGGGTTCGCGCTCGGGCTGGTTGTCTCCACCATCATCCAGCGGATCGACGAGCCGATGCTCGAGATCACCCTCACGACGATTGCCGCCTA
>SPDF01000324.1 GCA_004525055.1 Gemmatimonadales bacterium
AGCGCCATCTCAGAACGCCTTCCGCTCGTCGTCAAGGAGGTCGGCCTCCGCATCGTCGGGCAGGACCTGATGATCGAGCGGTTACTCATCGGGCTGCTGACCGGTGGGCACGTGCTGCTGGAAGGCGTCCCCGGTCTCGCCAAGACACTCGCGGTGCGCTCCCTGGCGGAGATCATCTCCGCCACCTTCTCCCGAATCCAGTTCACCCCGGACCTGCTGCCGGCCGACGTGATCGGGACGATGGTCTTCGACCAGAAGAACCAGGAGTTCCGGGTCAAGAAGGGGCCGCTCTTCGCCCAGATCATTCTGGCCGATGAAATCAACCGCGCACCCGCCAAGGTGCAATCGGCGTTGCTCGAGGCAATGCAGGAGAAGCAGGTCACCATCGGCGGCGCCACCTTCCGCCTGACCGAACCCTTCCTCGTCCTGGCGACCCAGAACCCGATCGAGAACGAGGGCACCTATCCTCTGCCGGAAGCGCAGCTCGACCGGTTCATGCTGAAGGTACGGGTCGGATATCCCACCCGCGATGAGGAACGGGAGATTCTGCTCCGCATGGCGAGCGGGGCACCGATTCCGGTCCGGAAACTCCTCGACCCGGCGAGCATCCTGGCGGCGCGCGCCGAGATCGCCGCCCTCTACGCCGACCAGAAGGTGCTCGACTACGTCGTCGATGTGGTGCGTGCCACGCGCGAACCGGCGTCGGTCGGGCTGTCGGAACTCAAACCGTTGATCGCGTACGGCGCTTCGCCGCGCGCCTCCATCGCGCTGGCACAGGCGGCCAGGGCCCACGCCTACCTCCTCGGACGGTCCTATGTCGTCCCCGAGGATGTGCGTGCCCTCGCGCCTGATGTCCTCCGCCACCGGCTGGTCCTGACGTTCGAGGCAGAAGCCGAGGATGTCGACGCCGACGTCGTGATCCAGCGCGTCCTCGCCGCCGTTCCTGTCCCGTGATGTCCGGCGCCCCCACCTGGAGGCGCCTCCCGACATGACGCTGGTGTCCCAGGAAGTCCTCAAACAGGTTAAGACGATCGAGCTCCGCACCCGCGGGCTGGTGTCGTCGCTCTTTGCCGGTGAATATCGCTCCACCTTCCGCGGTCAGGGGATGGAGTTCGCCGAGGTGCGCGCCTACGAAATCGGCGACGATTACCGCACCATCGACTGGAACGTCTCCGCCCGTCTCGGCAGTCCCTACGTCAAGACGTTTACCGAGGAGCGCGAGCTCACCGTGCTCCTGGTCGTGGATCACTCAGGGTCCACCCGGTTTGGGGAGCCGCGCACCAAGGCGGGGCTTGCCGCCGAGGTGGCGGCGGTCTTGGCGCTCGCCGCCGCGCGCCAGAGCGATCGCGTCGGGGCGCTCCTCTTCTCCGATCGCGTGGAACAGGTCATCCCGCCTCGGAAGGGAAGGCGTCATGCGCTCCGGGTCATCCGGGACCTCGTCGCGTTCGAGCCCGTGGGCCGCAGCACCGACCTGTCCGCGAGCCTGACCTACGCCGTCCGCCTCCTGAATCACCGGAGTATCGTCGTCATCCTCTCGGACTTCCTCGCGCCCAACTGGGAACGTCCACTGCAGCGGCTCGCCGCGCGGCACGAGGTGGTGGCCGTCACAGTGGACGACCCGCGGGAGCGTGCCTTGCCGGCCTCGGGCTGGCTCGACCTTCAGGACGCCGAATCGGGGCAACGGGTGATGATCAACGCGGGAAATCGCGAGGTGCGGGGTCGGCTCGCCAGCCTCGCCGAACGACGGGTGGAGGAGCGACGCCGCAGCCTCGCCGCCGCCGGCGTCGACCACGTCGCCCTCATTACGGGGCAGGACTACGCCCTGCCGCTGCGGCGGGCATTCGCGCTTCGCGCCAGGCGGTTGCACCGCTGATGTCGCTCCTCCTTCTCCTCGCGTTGCAGCAGGCGCCGTTGCCGCAGGTCGGTGACACGGTCTGGCTGGTGCGCACCATTCCGGCTCCCATCGGGCGGGTCGCGCGTGTCGCGCCGTGGAACCCCGAGGGGGCGGTGGAGGCGCTCGGACCGGGGATGCTCGTCCGTCGCGGTGACTCACTCGAGGTCCGCTACCCGGCTGTCGGTTGGCTCCCGGGGTCACACACGGTGGAGGTGCCCGGCCCGGTGCTCGTCTCACCCGATGGCACCACCGACTCCCTCCCCCCAGCCACGCTGACGGTTACCATCGCGAGTGTGCTGCCGACGCTGCCCGGTGATTCGCTCCCGCCCGCGCAACCCGAGGCTGCCCCGATCCTTCGGCCGATCCAGACCGCCGTCCCGGTGCTCGTCCTGCTCCTGCTCGCCGTGCTCCTCCTCATTCCCGTCCATTTCTGGTGGCGAAAGCGGGGCCGCCCGGTCACGGCGCCGAGTACGGGGGAGGCCCAGCTTCCCCCCTCACTCCCTCTCGAGACGTGGATGGCCGCCGGTGAACCGCGCGCCGTGCTGGCTGCGTCAGCGGCCCGGCTGCGAGCGGCATCGTCGGCGCATCCTTCCCCGGAGGCAGCGGCCCTGCTGCAGGTTCTCGACGACGCTCTCTTTGGGCCGGGCGATGTGTCCGCGGTGCTTCCGCGCGCGGAGGCGGCGGTCACCCTTGCCGTGCGGCTTGAAGAGGACCCGCCCGCATGAGTCTCGCCCGTCCCTTCCTGCTCCTGCTTCTGCTGCCACTCGTCTGGTGGTGGTGGCGCCGGCGCCGGC
>SPDF01000097.1 GCA_004525055.1 Gemmatimonadales bacterium
GACGCCTCAGCCGACCTACTCGAGGCGGTCGAGACGGTCAACCAGCGACAGAAACAGGTGTTGCTCGGAAAGGTTGCCGCGGCCTTTGGCGGGGCGCTTAGCGGCAAGACCGTGGCGCTCTGGGGGCTCGCGTTCAAGGCGGAGACCGACGATGTGCGGGAGAGTCCGGCGATCCCCCTTGTCGAGGGACTACTGGCCCACGGCGCAGTCGTGGTGGCGCACGATCCACAGGCGATGGCGAACGCGCGGAAGTACTTCGGCGATCGCATTGGCTATGCCACAGATCCATATGCCGCGGCCCACGGGGCAGATGCGCTCGTGATCGTCACCGAGTGGTTGGTATACCGGAATCCGGACTTCGAGCGCCTCGGGACGGAAATGGGTGGACGCCTGGTGATCGACGGCCGGAACCTGTACGATCCCGCGCGCATGCGCGGTTTGGGATTCTCCTACGACTCCATCGGCCGGCCTTGAGTGACCGGCCTGGGACCACGATGAACGTCAGCCCTGAGCACCTGATTCAGCAGGCGCGTGAGCGCTTCGCACTCCAGGACTACCGCGGTGCTTCCTTTCTCCTCGAGGAGGTGATCGCCGGTGGCCGCGCGTTCGCCGATGTACACCACCTGCTCGGGGTCTCCTACTCGCTGTTGAGCCTTCCCGACCGGGCGCTGGCGGAGTTCGACCGGGCGCTCGCGCTCAATCCGCGGTATCTGGAGGCGCTGATCCACCGCGGCATGATCCTGATGGACCTCGGCCGCCGCGAGGAGGCGGAGGCGTCCTTTCAGCTCGCGCAACAGGGCGAAATGCTCACGGCGGGACTGCCGGCGCACGCCGCCGGCCGACTCGCCAACCTCCACGCGGGGGTCGCCGAGGCCTATGCGGAGCTCGGCGCCCTCGAGCCGGCGATCGAGCAATTGACGATCGCCACCAAGTTGGGGCCGAAGTTCCCGGACCTCCGCTATCGCCTGGCGCGCCTGCTGCTGGAGGCGGGGCAGACGCTGGATGCCCGCGAGGAGCTGGAACTCATCGTCCGGACGCGTCCCAACTTCCTCGATGCGCTCGCGCTGCTCGGCCTCGCACGGTACCTCTCCGGCGATGCCGATGGCGCCGAGGCGGTCTGGCGGGATTGCCTGACGCGCCGTCCTGAGGATGCGCGCGTCGAGGCGTATCTGGCCATGCTGGGCCGCGGTTCTCGATGAGAGTTGCGGGGTTGCGCAGTCCCTGGCTGCTCGTGCTCGGCATAGCGGCCTGTGGTCCCCCCGGGGGGCCGGAGGGGGTCGCGGACCGGGACTATGCCGAGGGGCGGTATCAGGAGGCCTTGGCCGTGTACGCCCCCCTCGCCGAGACCGAGCCCTCCCCGTCACTCTGGGCGAAAATA
This sequence comes from Gemmatimonadales bacterium, assembly GCA_004525055.1. Classification (GTDB taxonomy): domain Bacteria; phylum Gemmatimonadota; class Gemmatimonadetes; order Gemmatimonadales; family GWC2-71-9; genus SPDF01. Next base: position 1,379 of record SPDF01000097.1, read on the forward strand.
GGCGCCTCGGCGTTGCGGCTGGGGCAGCTGCGGGAGGCCACTGCGGCATACCAGGCGCTGGCCAGTGCCGCTCCTGACCGGGCTGACGAGGCTGCGGAGGGTCTGGAACGAGTGATCGAGGCCGCCGAACGCCGGCGTGATGAGGTGAGGCTGGAGGAGGCGGTGTCGGCGCTTCGGGCGGTCGCGCCCGACCGTCCCCTCGGGCGGCACGCGCTCAATCTGATGCAGGTCGCCGAGGGGCCCGTGGCTGCATCCGACTTTGCGGCGGCTCTGGCAGTGGCCTCCGATGCGCGGACAGTGGACTCCCTCCTGGTTCAGCAGGCGGGTGCTCTGGCAGCCACCGGCGAGTGTACTGAGGCGATCGAACTCTACCAGGCCGCCCTCCGTCGCGCCGGCCGGTCTGGCAACCGGGGGGCCGAGGCGGGGGTGGTGGATTGTTTCTTCCGCTTGGGGGCCATGCAGCTGATGACGGCGCCCGACAGCGCCGAGGCCTGGTTTCGCAGCGCCGCCGGTATTAACGCCACGACCCCTCTCGGCCGCGCGGCCATGGTGGGGCTGGGAGATGCCCGTCTGCGGCAGGGCGATCTGGTCGGCGCCGCCCTCGCTTACCAGACCATCCTCTCCAGCGGGGACCGTTCTGATTCGCTCTCCACCGTCGCCGCGGCCAAGCTCAACGCCCTGGTCTCGGCCGACGTGCCGGATTCACTCTCGATGGAAACGCCATGACATTGCGGTCACTGCTGGTCTGCGGGATGCTTGCCCTCGCCGCCTGCAAGTCGGGGAGTGGAAGCGCGGCGCCCGATCTGGGCGCCGCGCCGGCCGATCCAACATTGTCGGCCGGGCGCACCGACTCGATTTGGCAGAAGGGGATCAAGGACTTCCGGAAGGGATCCTACAATTCCGCGTCCGGACTCTTTCAACGGGTGCTGCTGGAATTCAATCCGGGAGATCCGCGGATTCCCGAGGCCCACTTCTATCTCGGCGAGTCCTATTTCGGGTCCGGCAGTGAGCTGCAGGCGGTTCGCGAGTTCCGCAAGGTGTCCGACGACTTTCCGAGCAATCCGCTCGCACCCGATGCCCTCTATCGCGCGGGCGACGCCTACGCCGTCCTCTGGCACAAGCCGCAACTCGACCCGACCTACGGGAAGTCCGCCATCGCGACTTATACCGAACTCCTGAATCGCTACCCGGACTCGCCAGCGGCCGCCAAGGCGCGAGGGCAGCTGAAAGAGTTGGCGAACAAGTTTGCGTACAAGGAGTGGGAAACGGCCAAGTACTACCTGCGCAATAAAATGTACGACTCCGCGATTCTCTACATGCGGGCGCTGGTGGCCACCTACCCGAACACCCCGTCGGCGCAGCTGGCGCTCGAGCAGCTCGTCACCAGCTACCGAAACCTGGGGTACGTCGAGGACGCCCGGGAAATGTGCGGCGCGTTGCGGCAGTACCACCCCGACACGAAGAACCTCGACGGGCTCTGCCCGGCCGGCGGGTGACACCGTGATCGGTCTGTTCGGGGGCTCCTTCGACCCGATCCATGTCGGACACCTGATTGTTGGGCGCGCCATCGCCGAGTCGCTCGGCCTGGCGGAGCTGCGGTTCATGCCTACCGGGGAGCAGCCGTTGAAGCGGGGGCGGCACGTGGCTGACGTCCGGCAGCGTGTGGCGATGGTGGCTGCGGCTGTTGCCGGGGAGGCAGGGCTGGCGCTCGAGCGCATCGAATCGGACCGTCCGGGGCCCTCCTATACGGTGGATACCCTGCGGGCGCTTCGTGCGCGAGACCCTGGCCAGGAATTTGTCGTCCTGCTTGGCGCCGATGCCGCCGCCGAGCTGCATCGATGGCACGAGGCGGAATCGTTGGCGGACCTCGCGCAGTTTGTCGCCTTTACCCGGGCGGGCGCCCCAAGTCCCACGCACCCGCTGCTCCGCCAGGTAGTACACGCACCCGCCGTCGAGATCTCCTCGACGGCCATCCGGCAGCGCGTGGCGGCCGGACGCTCGATTCGCTATCTCGTCCCCGATGCGGTCGCCGAGTACATCGCGGCCCAGGGGCTGTACAGGAACGGACAGGGATGATCAAGAAACTGGTGAAGGTCGTGTTCGGGACGCAATACGACCGGGAAATGAAGAAGATCCGGCCGATCGTCGAAGCCATCAAGGCGGAGGAGGAGCGGCTCGCCGGACTCTCCGAGGACGAGCTCCGCGGACAAACCGCCGTCTTCCGGGCGCGTCTGGCGGAACGGCTGGGCGCCGCGCAGTCCGAGCTCGAGGAGGTTCGGGCGGCCAAACACGGCTGCGAAGACCCGCACGAGCGCGACCGCCTGGAGACCCGTTTCCACGAACTCGAAGCGAACTACAAGAAGGCGCTGGCGTCGGAGCTTGACGCCCTGCTCCCCGAGGCATTCGCTACGGTCCGCGAGGCGGCGCGGCGGCTCCAGGGGACGACCGTGGTGGTCACCGGGCGCGAGCTGACCTGGGACATGGTGCACTACGACGTGCAGCTGATCGGTGGCATCGTCCTGCACCAGGGGAAGATCGCCGAAATGGCCACCGGCGAAGGCAAGACGCTCGTTGCCACGCTGCCCCTGTACCTCAATGCGCTTGCCGGACGCGGGGCGCACCTGGTCACGGTCAACAACTACCTGGCCCGGCGCGACAGCCAGTGGATGGGTCACCTCTACACCTGGCTCGGCCTGACCGTCGCCGTGCTGGACGACACTGAGCCGAGCACGCCGGAGCGCAAGGCGGCCTATGAGGCCGATATCACCTACGGCACCAACAACGAGTTCGGCTTCGACTACCTGCGCGACAACATGGTGTTCGCGGTCGAGCAGCGGGTGCAGCGCCCCCACGCCTACGCGATCATCGACGAAGTCGACTCGATCCTCATCGACGAAGCGCGGACGCCGCTGATCATCTCCGGCCCCGCCGGAAACGCGGATGACGACAGCTATGCGCAGCACAACCGGCCGGTGGCGGAGGTGGTTCGGAAGCAGACGGCGGTGGTCAACCAGCTGCTGAACGAGGCGGAGGGCCTGCTCCAAGACCCGGAGACGAACGTCGATGCCGGCATCCTGCTGTATCAGGCCCATCTTGGGATGCCGAAGAACAAGAAGTTGCTCAAGATGCTGAACGAAACCGGCGTCAAGGCCCTGGTGCAGCGGACCGAACTCGATGCGCTGGCCGACCGCAAGTTGCCGCTCCGGCAGCAGAAGATGCGGGGCATCGAGGACAATCTCTATTTCGTCCTGGATGAGAAGGGCCACTCGGTGCACCTGACCGAGCGGGGCGCGGAGACGATGTCTCCAGACGATCCAGAGCTTTTCATCGTGCCCGATATTTCTCAGGCGATTCACGACGCCGAACACGATCCGGCACTCACCCCCGAGGAGCGGGTGGAGGCGCGGCGGAAGATCGAGGCGGATTACGCCGTCAAGAGCGAGAAGCTCCACGGCATTCACAAGCTGCTGCAGGCGCACGCCCTGTACGAGCGGGATGTGGACTACCTGGTGGTGGAAGGCCAGGTCCTCATCGTGGATGAGTTCACCGGTCGCACGATGCACGGCCGGCGCTGGGCGGACGGGTTGCACCAGGCGGTGGAGGCCAAGGAAGGGGTGCAGGTCAAGGGCGAGACGCAGACCCTCGCCACAATCACCATTCAGAACTACTTCCGGATGTACGACAAGCTGTCCGGCATGACTGGCACGGCCGAGACGGAAGAGACCGAGTTCTATACCATTTATGGGCTCGATGTCATCGTCATCCCGACCAACCGGCCGATTCGGAGGAACGACAAGGTCGACCTCATCTACAAGAGCCGCCGGGAGAAATACAACGCCATCGCCGATGAGGTCGAGCGGCTGCACGCGCTCGGGCTCCCGGTGCTGATCGGCACCGTGACGGTGGAGACGTCCGAAACGCTGAGCAAGATGCTCAAGCGACGCGGACTCAAGCATGAAGTGCTGAACGCGAAGTTCCACCAGCGGGAAGAGGAGATCGTGGCCGGGGCGGGGCAGCGCGACGCCATCACGATCGCGACCAACATGGCCGGCCGGGGCACCGACATCAAGCTGGGTGGCGCGCTCGATCTGACCACCGAGGAGGCCGGCCTCCAGATCGTCGGCACTGAGCGGCACGAGTCTCGGCGGATCGACCGTCAGCTGCGCGGGCGTGCCGGCCGGCAGGGTGACCCCGGCCAGTCGGTGTTCTTCTTGTCGCTCGAAGACGACTTGATGCGGATGTTCGGCTCTGACCGAATCGCCGCGTGGATGGACCGGAGTGGCGCGGAAGAAGGCGAGGTCATTACTGGCGGACTGATCACGCGCGCCATCGAGCAGGCTCAGAAGCGGGTCGAGCTCCAGAACTTTCAGACCCGGAAGCGCCTGCTCGAGTACGACGACGTGATGAACCAGCAGCGGGAGGTCATCTACTCCCTCCGGCTCTTCGCGCTCGAAAAGGGCGAGGAACTGAAGGCCGAGAGCCGTCGGATGATCGAAGCGGCGCTGGATCGCAGTGTGCGGGAATTTCTCAGCGATGCGAAGCGCTCGGAGGAGTACGACCGGGCAGGGCTCCGCTCCGCGCTGACGCTGCAGTACCTGGTGTCGCCGGAGCAGGTCGTCACGGTGACGGCGACTCCTGACCTCGATGCGATCGTCGCCGCAGCGCAGGAGGAGGGCGAAGCCGCCTTCCATCGGAAGGTCGAGTATCTCCGGGAATTTGGTCGGAAGATCAACATTCCCGACGTCGACGGGCAGATTCTATCCCAGGTGATGCTCGCGGTCCTGGACGAGAAGTGGAAGGACCACCTCTACGATCTGGACCAGCTCCGAAACGCCATTCAGTACCGCGCCTACGGCCAGAAGGACCCGCTCATTGAGTACAAGCGCGAGGCCTTCGAGATGTTCGAAGATCTCATGCGGGATATTCAGGCCACCTTCACCGAGCGGTTCCTGAAGATCCAGGTGACGGCGGAGC
>SPDF01000063.1 GCA_004525055.1 Gemmatimonadales bacterium
ACCTGGGGTTGGTCCATGGTCCATTCGCGCGACGCGACCCGCTCGATGATGAACGCCAGGATGACGAGCCAGATTGAAGTCCAGAGTTCAGCCGGACCCGCCCGCACCATACCATCCGCCTTTCCCGCCGCCACCACCTGCTGGACTGCCTCCCGGAACTCACGCGCGGCATCGCGGCTTGGCACATCGAGAAAGTTCGCGTCTCGCTGGCGGAGCAGCATCCGCGCTCCGGCCGGGTCGTGCTCCGCCGTCTCCACGAACCGCCGGGCAATCCGCGTCAGCCGTCCTGGCGCCTTCAGGGATCGGTCCGCATCGACTTCCTTGACCACGCCGGTCGCCCAGCGCTGTGTGCCACGGTAGACCTCGTTGAGGAGGTGTTCCTTGCTCGTGAAGTGGCGGTAGATCGTCCCCTCCGCCACCCCTGCGCGCTGGGCGATGATGGGCGTGGTGCTGGCCAGAAACCCTTCTCCGGTAAAGAGTTCCAGTGCCGCCCGGAGGAGTTTCTGCCGGGTTCCCTCGGCGTCGCGGCGGCCGGGCAGGGGGGTGACGGGGGTGGTCATCGTGCTCCAGAGGTCTGGGTTGAGGCCGGAAGCCGCTCCGAGGTAGATTTCAAGGCTGTCTCGAAACCCGTGATTTGACAAGGACGAATGTATGAAGATGCTGATTCTCGGCGCCGGCCTGCAGGGCTGCGCAACCGCCTTCGACCTCCTCCAGAACCCGGCCGTCACCCAGGTGACGGTCGCTGATCTCCACCCTGAGCGGCTGGCCCAGTTCCTCGATCCCTATAAGGGGACCGATCGATTGAAGGCCGTGAAGCTCGACGTGAAGGATCTGCCGGCGGTGACCGCGTTGATGCGTGGCCACGTCTCTGTCATGAGTGCGATCCCCTACTATTTCAACGCCCCGATGGCCGCCTGCGCCATCGAAGCCGGCTGCCACTTCTCCGACCTCGGCGGCAATACCGAAATCGTCTTCGAGCAGAAGAAGCTGAATGACGCTGCGGTGGCAAAGGGGTTGTCCATCATCCCCGATTGCGGCCTCGCGCCGGGGATGGTGAACATCCTCGCCGCCGAGGGGATTCGCCGGCTCGACAAGGCGGAGAAGGTCAAGATCTATGTGGGTGGTTTGCCCCGGCATCCGGAGCCACCGCTCAACTACCAGATCGTGTACTCCCTTGAGGGCGCGCTCGACTATTACACCACCACGTCGTGGATCCTCCGCGGCGGCAAGCGCACGCCGGTGGAGGCACTGAGCGAATTGGAGCCTGTGACCTTTCCCGAACCGGTCGGCACACTCGAGGCGTTTCATACCGCCGGCGGCGTCAGCACGATGCCCTTCAGCTACGAAGGCAAGGTGGACGTGCTGGAGTACAAGACGCTTCGCTATCCCGGCCATGTCGCCATCATGAAGCCGATTCGTGAACTCGGCCTGCTCGGCAACGACCCGATCGACGTGAAGGGAGTCCAGGTGCGGCCGCGGGATGTCTTCATTGCCGCCGCCACGCCGGTGCTCAAGAAGCCGAAGGCCGAGGACCTGGTGGCGCTCCGTGTGGAGGCGAGCGGCATCAAGGACGGGAAGCCCGCTTCCGTGACGTGGCAGCTGGTGGACCACAAGGACATGGAGCGGAACATCAGCGCCATGATGCGCACGACCGGCTACTCGCTGGCCATCACCGGCTTGATGCAGGCAGATGGCCGGGTGAAGGCGAAGGGGGTCCTGACCCCGGATGAGGCGATGCCGTTCCAGTCCTACGTGGACGAACTGGCCAAACGCGGCGTGATGATCCGGGAACTCTAGTCGGTACTCCGGGGTTCAGTTGGTGACGGAAGCGAGAGCCGCCGTTGGGATCTTCCCGCCGGCGGCTCGGTCACATCGGAGAGGTTTTGCGAATCATCGTGCAAGGGATTACCCATGCTTGATTTTCCATCACTGTGGCGGACAGCCCTCCCATTTCCTGACTTTGTGGCGGCGAGCACTGAGCACTGCGGCCTGTGGGTAGGGATCCACAAGATCGCCAGGGTGCCGGAGTGGGCTGCCGAGTTGGCACTCACCGACTCGCCGCGCCATCTGCTGGTGCTGGCAGAAGATTGGTGCGGTGACGCGTCGAATACCATTCCGTTCCTGGCCAAACTGGCGGAGCAGGTGCCGGGGCTCGAGTTGCGGGTCCTCCGCCGCGACGAGCACCCCGCCGCGATGGACCAATACCTGACGAACGGATCGCGGTCGATCCCGATCGTGATCGTGCTCGACGCCGACTTCATGGAATTGGGATACTGGGGCCCGCGACCTGTCGAATTGCAGGCGTGGGTCATGGCAAATCGTGGCACCATGCCGAAGGACGAGCTCTACCCGCAGGTGCGCAAGTGGTACGCGCGCGATCGCGGCGATTCGACCCTCCGCGAGGTGATGGCGATCGCTACGGATTCTGGGATACCCGCGTCGGTGCCGGTGCCGGCACCGCCTCAATCGCCGGTGTGAAGTCTTCGCCGGGATTGATGAAGCGGTCCATCTCCACGTTGTACTGCCGATCGTAGAGCTGCCGGTACCGTCCGTTGAGCGCCAGCAGTTCCTGGTGCGTCCCCCGCTCCACAATCTCCCCGCCCTCCAGGACCAGGATCTGATCGGCGGTCACGATGGTCGAAAGCCGGTGCGCGATGACGAAGGTCGTCCGCCCGCGCCGCAGCGCGCGGAGCCCGTCCTGGATCTGGGCTTCGCTCTCGCTGTCCAGTGAACTCGTCGCCTCGTCGAGAATGAGGATCTTCGGATTGGCGAGAATCGCCCGGGCGATGGCGATCCGCTGCCGCTGCCCGCCCGATAGCTTGATCCCCCGCTCTCCCACCACCGTGTCGTACCCGTTTTCGAAGCCGCGGATGAAGTCGTCCGCGTGTGCGATCCGTGCCACCGATTCGATCTGTTCCCGGGTCGCGTGCGGTCGCGCGAAGGCAATATTCTCGGCGACGCTTCCATCGAACAGGAAATTCTCCTGCAGCACCACCCCGATGGCGCGCCGAAACTCGTAGAGCCGGATCGTGGCCAGGTCACGGCCGTCAATGAGCACGCGGCCTGATTGCGGGCGGTTGAAGGCCATCACAAGGGAAATGAGGGTGCTCTTCCCGCCACCCGAGGCACCCACCAGCGCCGTGGTCGTCCCCGCCGGTGCGTCGAAGGAAATGCCCTTGATGACCGGCACGTCAGGGTTGTACTCGAACCAGACGTCGTCGAAGCCGACGTCCCCCTGGATCTCGCCAACCGGCACGCGGGTCGCGTCTTCCTGATCCTCGGTGGCCAGGAGGCGGATTTCGCGGATCCGGTCGAGACCCGCAAAGGCTTCGGTGATCTGGGTGCCGATGGCAGCGATCTGCACCATCGGCGCCGCCATCAGGCCGGTGAAGAAGACGTACATGATGAGGTCGCCGACCGTCATCCGTCCCGCCAGCACATCGCTGCCGCCGACCATGATCATCAGCACACCGATGCCGCCGACGATCGCGGTGGCGAATGCCCCGGTCCCGGAGATGGCGGTCATCGACTGCGCGACGTTCCGGAAGATCCGGTGCGCCCCGGTGGCGAACACGTACCGCTCGCGTCGTTCGGCGCTGTAGGCTTTTACGATCCGGATCCCGCCCAGCGTCTCGGCCAGGCGTCCGGTCACGTCGGCACTGATCTTCCCCCGCTCGCGGAAGAGCGGGCGGAGGCGCTTGAAGAAGATTGCCATCCCGCCACCAAAGAGGATGAGCACGGTGAGCGTGACGGCGGTCAGTCTCCAGTTGAGCCAGAAGAGTACGCCCACGGCGATGGCCGCGGTCACGAATCCGCCGACGAGCTGTACCAGCCCGGTGCCCACGAGGTTCCGGATGCCCTCCGCATCGGACATGATCCGCGAGATGAGCACGCCGGTCTTGGTCGAGTCGAAATAGCTGACCGGGAGTCGCGACACGTGGGCCTGGACCCGTTTCCGCATGTCGGTGATGGCCCGCTGGGCTGCCACGCCGAGGACCTGCGAGAGCGCGAAGCCGGTGGCGGCCTGCACCAGCGTGGCCGCGCCGACGGCGAGGGCGATCCACGGCAGGAGCTCTGCGCGCTGCTTCCCGAGGACGTCGTCAATGAGGTACTTGGACGATGCAGGAAGAACGAGCCCGGCGAGGCGGCTGAGGAGCATCAACCCCAGCCCCAGTGCGAGGCGGAAGCGATACTCCCAGACGACCTCGCGGGCTTCCGCCCAAGCGGCCTTGTAATTGACTTTTGGGTTGGCGGGGGTCGGATCAGCCATGCAGGGAAACTAATCGGTCGGCTAGAAACTCCATCCTGTATTGGCGGTGAAGACGTACCCGTCGGGCCCCCAGGCGAAGTTGAGGGTCATGATGCCTGCCTTGAGCGCACGGAAGAGGAGGCCGACGCCTCCCGTCAGCACCATCCCATCGGTCGTGAGCGACAGGCCACCCTCCGGGAAGACCCGGCCGACATCCAGGAATCCGATCACGCCGGCGCCGCCAAAGTCCCCGACATCGAGAATCGTCTGCCGCACCTCGAGCGAGGCGGAGAGCTGGTCGGCGTCGGTCAGCCGGCCGCCAACAAGGCCGCGGTTGGTCTCCTGGCCGCCGTACTGCCACCGGGACTCTTCCCACAGGTGCAGCTCATAGTCGGCGCTGAGCGGAGGCGAGCCGGATGTACTGACGGCGGTGACTCGCCCGGCCACGACGGTACTGAAGAACGGATGCACGAATCCCCGCGCGTCCCCGTAGAAGCGGCTGTACGAATTTCCCACCAATCCGCCGACTTGCAGCAGCGTGCCGGTGGACGGATTGTACTCGCGATCCCTGGTATCGTAGACGAGCCGGAGGCTGCCGGTGTAGTCGGTGCCTTCGAGAGCACTGCCCACCTGGGTGCCGAAGAGGGTCGGAGCGGGCAGGGAAGTGAATTCGGTGCCGACAATCCCGCCCGCCACCGCCGCCTCAAGGTGCCCGATGATGCGCCGAGTCACCTCGACCCGACCACCCAGCCGGCCACGGCGTACGCGGTAGTAGTTGCTGTTATTGACCTCGAGCGACGGGTCGTACGGCGTGTCGTTGCCGATGCCGAAGTAGCCCATCCGCGCATCCTTGACGCCGAACCCCTCGGCAAAGAGCCGCCAGTCTTTCCAGAGCCCTGGTGCGCGGAACACGAGCGTCGCCATCTGGCTTCCGTTGAACCCGAGCGCCACCGTCGCGGCGAGCGAGCCGTCGGAAAGCCACGTGTCGTCCCACTCCGCGTCACGGCGGTAGTCGTACCGCGCACCGAGGAGGGGGAAGGTGTTCGGCGAGGAGGCGATGTAGGGGTAATAGTTGCTGAGCCAGCGGTTCTGCGCCGCCAGTGGAGTGGCGGCGAGGAGCAGAGTCAGCACCACGGGCAGTCGGCGGAACATGCGCACCTATTTCGATGGATAGAGGATGGCGCAGTCCTTGAACGCGGCGGCAGTCCCGTCGTGCACGGCGTAGCGAGCCCGGTAGAGTGACGCCGCGCCGAACTCGCCCTTCTTGTTCACGGCATAGAACTGGAGGCTGAACGCCGGGCGCCCGTCCTCGCGCAGCAGTCGCGGTGGCGTCATGGCCATCACGCGGCGAAGCGTTTCGAGGCAGGCATCGGTGGGGGACATCCCGCGGCGCATGTGTTCGACCGTCAGGAACCCGCCGCAGACCATGATGTTGGATTCTCCGCGACCGGTGGAGCCGGCCGACCCGACGTCGTTATCGGTGTACTGACCGGCGCCGACAATCGGTGAGTCGCCCACTCGCCCGTCGATCTTCCAGGCGAGGCCGCTGGTGGTCGTTACCGAACTGAGGTCGCCGGCGGCATTGACCACGTTGAGGTTGATGGTGCCGGTGGGACGCACCACCATCGGCGTCTTGTCGGGCACGTCGAGCCAGTCGTCGGTCCCTCCGCGGTTGGCCCGCCAGGTGAGCCACCGCTGCCGGGACTCTGGTGTCAGCAACTCCTCGTCCTTGAACCCATAGGAGAGCGCAAACTTCTTGGCGCCCTCCCCGACCAGCATGATGTGGTTGGTGTACTTGAGGACGAGCTTGGCCACTTCGCTCGGCGTCTTGATTCCCTCGAGCGACCCCACCGCCCCGGCCCGCCGCGTGGGGCCGTGGACACAGGAGGCGTCGAGCTGGACCACCCCGTCCTCGTTGGGAAGGCCGCCGTAGCCTACCGACATGTCCCCCGGGTCGAGTTCCTGGATCTTGACCCCTTCGACCGCGGCGTCGAGGGTATCGCTCCCTTGCAAGACCAGTTCGAGGGCGCGGCTGACCGGGGCCAGGCTATTGGCCGAGCTGATGGCCACCGGCCGGCTGGCGCCACGAAGCACGAGGGCGGGTGCCTCGATCGCGTTGAGGCGTGCCGGGATTGCTCCTGCCGCGAGGGCGGCGGCGCTGGCGCCGAGGAAATTCCGGCGGGAAAGGGTATCGCTCACTGGCTCTCCTGGGTGACGTGCAAGGGGGTTTGACCGTTAGAGTTAGACGCCGCCGGGGCCGCTGTCAACTTGCCCCCCTCTCCCGCGCCTCCTAACTTCCCGGATCATCTCCCCCACCGAGAGAGAGCCCCCTGCACATGGCCCGTCGCCCCCGGCTTGACCCGCACATCTTCAACCTGCCGGTCGAGAAGATGCGCGCGGGGTACTACTCCGACAAATACTTTGTCCGGGCCCGCGAAGTCCTGATCGCCGACGGCTATCGTCCTCAGGTCACGATGCAGGTGTTTGGGAAGCAGCAGGCGCTGCTCGGGGGCGTGGACGAGGCGATTGCGATCCTCAAGCTCTGCGCCGTAGAGTGGCCAGAGCTGGAAGTACACGCCCTCTTTGATGGTGACGAGGTCGAGGAGTGGGAAACCGTCATGCTCATCACCGGCCCCTACGACGCCTTTGCCCATCTCGAGACCCTCTACCTCGGCGTCTTGGCCAGGCGCACACGCGTCGGCACCAACACCCGCCGGGTGGTGGAGGCCGCCGCGCCACAGACCGTGATGTTCTTCCCGGCCCGCCACGACCACTGGCTGGTGCAGACGGGCGACGGCTACGCCGCACACATCGCCGGCGCCATCGGGGTCTCGACCGATGCCCAGGCCTCCTGGTGGGGCAGTGAGGGGATCGGGACGGTGCCGCACGCGCTCATCGCCGCCTATGGTGGGGATACCGTCCGCGCCACGCTCAAGTTTCTGGAGCACGCTCCCCCCGGAGTGCAGGTGGTGACGCTGGTGGATTTCGAGAACGACTGTGTGCGAACGTCCCTCGAGGTGGCGCGCGCGCTCGGCGCCAATCTCTACGGCGTCCGGATCGATACCAGCGAGAAGCTGGTGGACACCTCGGTCCTGCCGCAGATGGGACGGTTCCGGCCCACCGGGGTCAACCCGCAGTTGGTCTGGAACGTCCGCCGCGCGCTCGATGCGGAAGGTTTCCGCGACGTGAAGATCGTGGTGTCCGGCGGCTTCACCGTCGATAAGATTCGTGAGTTCCATCGCCAGGGAGTCCCGGTGGACGCCTA
>SPDF01000291.1 GCA_004525055.1 Gemmatimonadales bacterium
ATTCACGTGGCCACGAAGGGGAGCATCTAATGGGGCAGAAGACCCATCCGATCGGATTCCGGCTCGGTATCGTGCAGCCGTGGCGGTCCCGCTGGTTCGCCACCACCAAGGAGATGCCGGCGCTGCTCAAGGAAGACGAGCTGATCCGGAAGTACTTGCGGGCACGACTCGGGCATGCGGCCATCGCCGACATCCACATCGAGCGGAAGCCGGGCAAGGTGACGGTCACGGTGCACACCGGGCGGCCGGGCGTGGTCATCGGCAAGCGGGGCGCGGAAGTGGACAAGCTCCGCGACGAGCTGGCCCAGCTGACCGGCAAGGATGCCGCGATCAACGTCGAGGAAATCAAGCGGCCGGAAGTGGCGTCGCAGCTCGTGGCCGACAACATCGCGCACCAGCTGGTGCAGCGCATCTCGTTCCGCCGCGCCATGAAGCGCGCGGTGCAGAGCGCCATGCGCATGGGCGCCCAGGGGATCCGCGTACGGGTGTCGGGTCGGCTCGGCGGGTCGGAAATCGCGCGGACCGAGGGATACCGCGAGGGTCGGGTGCCGCTCCACACGCTGCGGGCGGACATCGACTACGCGACCTCGACGGCCAAGACGACCTACGGCACGATCGGGATCAAGGTCTGGATCTTCAAGGGTGAGGTGGTCGAGGACATGGCCGGCCGCACCTACAGCACGGGGGCCTGAGGACCATGCTGGCACCGAAGCGGGTGAAGTTTCGCAAGACGTTCAAGGGCCGGACCAAGGGCATCGCTTCGCGGGGCATCGCGGTGTCGTTCGGCGAGTTCGCCATCAAGACGCTCGATCCGGGCTGGATCACGAACCGGCAGATCGAGGCGGCGCGTGTGGCCATGACCCGCGAGATGAAGCGCGGCGGCAAGGTATGGATCCGGATTTTCCCGGACAAGCCGATCACGAAGAAGCCCGCCGAGACCCGCATGGGCAAGGGCAAGGGAAATCCCGAGGGCTGGGTGGCTGTGGTCCGGCCGGGCCGGGTGCTGTTCGAGGTCGAAGGGGTGACCGAGGAGCTGGCGCGGAAGGCGCTGGCGCTGGCGCAGGCCAAGCTTCCGGTGCGCACGCGCTTCGTCAAGCGCGAGGAGATCTAGGCAATGAATGCGACTGAATTGCGGGACCTGTCCGATGACGAGCTGCAGGCCAAGCTCGCCGAGTTGAAGGAAGAGCGATTCCGGCTGCGCTTCCGGTCGGCGAGTGAGTCGATTGACAACCCGATGCGGTTCCGGACGTTGCGCCGGGATACCGCGCGGATCCTGACGGTCCTGCGCTCGCGCGCGACCAACTCGTAAGGGTACATCATGGCTGAAGAGACCATCCCGACGACCCGCCTCAAGCGGAAGACCCGCACCGGCGTCGTCAAGACTGACAAGATGCAGAAGACCGTCACGGTCACGCTGACCCGGCGCTTTGCGCATGCGGTCTATGGCAAGATGATGACCCGGACCATCACGGTGAAGGCGCGGGACGAGCACGGCGCGAAGGTGGGGGACACCGTCCGCCTGATGGAGACGCGGCCGCTCGCCAAGACCGTGAACTGGCGCGTGACCGAGATCGTCAAGCGGGCCAAGTAGCCCACGGAACGAGGAACACATGGTTCAGCAAGAGAGCATCATCAGAATTGCGGACAATTCCGGCGCTCGCAAGGCGTTGGTGATCCGCGTCCTCGGCGGGAGCCGGCGCCGCTATGCGGGCCTCGGCGACACCGTGGTGGTGGCCATCAAGGACGCCATCCCGACCGGCCAGGTGAAGAAGGGCGACGTGGCCAAGGCGGTCATCGTGCGCACCGCGAAGGAGACCCGTCGGAAAGACGGCTCCTATATCCGGTTCGACGAGAACGCCGCGGTCCTCATCGATGACAAGGGCGAGCCGCGGGCGACCCGCATCTTCGGTCCCGTGGCGCGCGAGCTCCGCGAGAAGCGGTACATGAAGATCGTCTCGCTGGCTCCGGAGGTGCTCTAACATGAGACCACTCGTGCACAGGAAGGCCAAGCGGGTCCGGCAGAAGCCGGTCGTCCGGGTCAGCATGCCGATCACCAAGGGCGACACCGTCCAGGTCATTTCCGGTGACGACAAGGGCAAGCGCGGGAAGGTGCTCCGCGTGTACCCGAAAACGGGCCGCGTGACGATCGATGGGGTGAATGTCGTGAAGCGGCACCGCCGCGCCACGCAGACCACCGAAGGCGGGATCATCGAGTTCCCGGCGCCGATCCATCACTCGAAGACCATGCTGATCGATCCCAAGAGCGGTGAGCCGACGCGGGTGCGCCGGCGCCGGGATACCGATGGGACGGTCGAGCGCATCGCCGTGAAGTCCGGGCAGCCGATTCCGAGGAGCAGGTAAGATGGCGACCACGAAGGAGAAGGCCCCGAGGACGGGTGCCAAGGCCAAGGCAGGCAAGGAGAAGGGCGCCGCCGGTGCGGCCACCGACGCGGCGCCGAAGGCCGCCGACGGCACGCCCCGGCTGCAGACGTACTACCTGACGGTCGTGCGGCCGCGCCTGGTCCAGCAGTTCGGCATCGCGAACCCGATGCAGGTGCCCCGGATCACCAAGGTGGTCCTGAACGTCGGCATGGGCGAGGCGAGCAAGACGCCGAAGCTGCCCGACGCGGTCGTGTGGGAGCTGGGGCAGATCACCGGCCAGAAGCCGGTCATCACCCGCGCCAAGAAGTCGATCGCCAATTTTGGCCTCCGGGCTGGCGTGCCGGTCGGCGCCTCTGTGACGCTGCGCGGCGCGCGGATGTACGAGTTCCTCGACCGCTTCATCAGCGTGGCCGTGCCGCGGGTCCGGGACTTCCGCGGCCTGGCGGACAAGAGCTTTGACGGTCGAGGCAATTACACGACCGGCATCAAGGAGCAGTTGATTTTCCCCGAGATCGACTACGACAAGGTCGAGAAGATCCACGGGATGGACATCACGGTTGTCACGGACGCCGGGCGGGATGACCTGGCCATGGCGCTTCTTCGCGAGCTCGGCTGGCCGTTCCGCGGCGAGACGCCCGTTCTGATGGCGTGAGAAAACCGGCGCCCTTCGGG